>JALYIG010000087.1 GCA_030775885.1 Acidobacteriota bacterium
CAGAAGCAGGCACTCGCCGCGCTCCGCGAAAGCAAAGGCGGAATCAGTGAAGAGAAGCGCGCACGACAGAAACAGCGGATCAGCGCCCGCAAGGCAATCAAGAAGTTTCTCGAGGTCGAGCCTGCAAGTATTCCACAGATAGCTGCGGCAGTAGGGCATCCCTGGGGACGAAGCCATGTGGCAGATCGCCGGCATGCGCAAGTATGGCTTGATCAGCGAAACGGGTGAAGACGGGGATTATGTTCTGTACGCTCTGGTCGCCACCGAAGAAAAGGCCGCCGCCCACTAAGTTAGGCAAGAGGTATTCCGATGACACATGCGGTTGACGTTGAACTGATGGACAAGATCAAGAAATACGGGAGCGGCAACACCCTCGACGTCGATGCCTGTTTCAACTGCGGTAACTGCACGGCGGTGTGTCCGCTGGCAGAGGACTCGTCCGGCTTTCCGCGACGCGTCATCCGAATGGCGCAGGTAGGAATGGAGAAAGAGCTTCTCGCGACCGAAGATATCTGGAGATGCTACGCGTGCGGGGAATGCACCAGGACTTGCCCCAGAAAGGCCGACCCCGCACAGTTCATGGCAGCAGCCCGCAGCTATGCTATATCCCGTTACGACCTAACGGGCATCTCTCGGTTAATGTACAACTCCGTGGCGGGGAACATCGCGGTCTTCCTAACCTTTTCGACTTTCTTCGCTCTGCTTCTCTTGTCTCATCGTGGAGACCTGCACGGCCATCCGTTGGCTCTCTTCGAATTTATCCCCGGCGTCTGGGTTCACGATATCGGTGTGCTTCTGTTCACTGTGATTGTCCTCAGCGCAGCGGCTGGCGCGATCTCAATGATCTATCGCGTCATGAGCAGGAAACGTCCTGGAGGCCAACCCGCATTTCCGATATCCGGGCTGATTCCGGCGCTGTGGTCCTCTGCGACCGATGCGTTGAATCATCGTCGTTTCCAAAGTTGTGACGAGGAGCAGAGCGAAACACTGCCTCTCTATCTCCGTCCTTGGTTTGTTCATGCATCCATCATGTGGGGTTTTCTGGCGATGCTGGCGGCCACCACCCTTGACTTTTACTTGAAGCCCATCGGCTCCCACGTCCCGCCCTGGTTTCCCATGCGTATTCTTGGCACGCTGGGCGGCCTGGCCTGCCTCTACGGTAGTAGCGTTGCGATTACCCGTCGCATCCGCGCCAAAGAAGAGCCCTACATTAATAGCGCATTTTCGGACTGGTTTTTCCTCGTGCTTCTGGCTGGAACTGTAGTCACCGGACTGCTGACGGAAGTAGTTGTCTACCTGCCTCAGCCATCGATCTTCGGCTACGTGCTCTTCCTCGGGCATATCGTGCTTGCCATGGATCTGCTGGTGATGATGCCGCTAACGAAGTTCGCTCACGTTCTCTATCGGACCCTCGCGCTCGCTCTACATCACTGGGCGAACGCGCCCGCACTACAAACCGCGGATGCCGCGAGTGTCCTCTAAAATGTCTACCCCGAAAGGAAGATAAGCCATGCCCACCACAACTATTGACATCGATGTGCAACAAGCTCTTGAACAACTGACCGCGCGGGTAGATGCATTGGAAACATCCGCAGGTAACGATCGCCTCGCTATAGGAGTTATGGCGGGGAATCTGGACACCACGATGGCGGCCTTCATCATCGCCCTGGGCGCGACCGCCTACGATGTCCAGGTGGATATGTTTTTCACCTTCTGGGCCACCGCCGCGTTGCGCGACCCGAAGAAAGCTGCGTCGAAGGGACTCCTCGACAAGATGTTCGGCTGGATGTTGCCCCGCGGCTCTGGAGCGCTGCCGCTTTCCAAGATGCAGCTGGCCGGCATCGGTCCGAAGATGATCCGCACAGTGATGAAGCAGCGCGGGGTCAAGTCGCTTGAGGAGTTGATGAAGGACGCGGCGGAACTGGGAGTCCGCATCCACGTCTGCGAGATGTCGATGAACGTCATGGGGTTCAAGGAAGAAGAGATGATTGACTACCCCAATATCGACTATGTGGGCGTCGGCACGTTCATTCAACTCATCGGTGAGTCGAAGCAGGTCATCTTCTTGTAGGTCTGTGGGCTCATTTCCGAAAAATGCTGACTTGAACGCATCTTCGGTCGGGTCTTCTGGGCCAACCTTGGGCTGTATCGTTGCTTCGCATTAGAATCAAGACAGCTGGGAGATCGATACCTGGTAGCTTGTACTACGATTCGGATAGAATTGCTCTGGTGCGTAGATTCCTCCAGTTCGGGACATTGATGCTGATACTGGCGGCCTTCGTGACTCCTGTGATGGAGCTCTTCGACCGCTGGGATCCGCCTGGTCCCAGCAACGATACAGAGCTGGCTGTCTCCGGCCTCATTCTAGGTCTTTGCCTCGTTCTGATTGTGTGCAAACTCGTGGCGTCTCTGGCGGGACAAGTCTTCCTTACATCCACTCGTCGGCGGACGCCGGAGCGAGGAACGACTCCCCGGGAAAACCAAGCTCCAAACAATATCTTTATTCCGCCGCTGTCCCCGCCTCCGCTTCGAATCTGATCATCTCTGGACCGTGCACTCCGCTGCGTGGCAAGCGTTCTTGTCGCCTGCGGACTGATCTTTCTGCGCCTACATCGGCAGATCGCTCTTCCTCTTTGCATTCCGGAGATTCCCACGATGTCACGCACCAAAGTCCTGTTCGTCTTCGTATCCCTCTGCTTGTTCATGGCGGTTCCCCTTCCTCTCTTCGCTCAGGCAGGTCAGAGCGGTACTATCTCCGGCTCCATCGCTACAGTCGATGGCAACCAGCTTCCCGAAGCGACTATCACGGTCACGGGCGAAGACGGCTTTCAGCGATCGAAGGTCGCGAGTTCTGAGGGAACATTTTCAGTCGTCGATATTCCAAGCGGGGCGTACACCGTCCGTGCCTCATCGCCAGGCTTCGCGACTGTGACGCAGCCTGCAGTTTCGGTAGCCGTGGGACGAAACACCCAGCTCACTTTCACCCTTTCCGTTGCAGGTACCAGTCAAACGGTCACTGTCAGTGCGAGCCAGTCCGCGTTCGACACGACCCAAAGCTCATCGGTCGTCAATATCGATCGTGATCGCGTCGAAGAACTCCCCATCCCAAATCGCAACTACCTGACCTTCGTCCTGCTATCGCCCCAGGCGACTCCTGCTAATCCCGTGCTCTCGCAGCGGACGACGTCGCAAGGAAACGGCGGATTCGGATTCGGAGGCCTGCGTCCGTCCAGCAATTCAGTCCATATCGACGGCGTCTCCGACGACGACGAGTTCACCGGGAGCAGTCGCACCCAGCTTTCGCCTGAAGCAATCAGTGATTTTCAGATTGTGAATCACGGATTCTCGGCCGAGTCCGGCGGGGCTGCCGGTGGCTCCATCGACGTGCAGACCCGCCAGGGTATCAATCGGCTCCATGGTGACGCCTTCCTCTTCGAGCAGAACGGCGCACTGAACGGCACTCCGCCACTCGGGATTTACCCCTACAAGCCAGACGAGAATCGCTTCCGAGCCGGCGTCGCGTTGGGCGGAGCGATTCACCCGGGCAAGACGTTTTACTACGCAGCCGCCGAACAGGAGTTGGCTCGCGGCGAAGAATCTAATGATCTCAATCCCGCAACCATCAGCCAGATCAACGCAGCGCTTCAACAGCCCGGGCCGGTACAGGGACTCACGCTGCAAACGGGCTTCTTTCCCACAGCGGATCAGGAGACCGAGGTGTCGGGGAGGCTGGACAGGATACTTTCGGCTCACCAGTCAGCCATGGTCCGGCATGCCTTCACCAACTCCCGCAACGTCGCAGACGCTTGTAACACTGACGAGCTTTCAGATCGTTCGGCGCGTGGCTCCTCGTTTACCTCGGACAACAGTATCAACGGAACTCTAACCTCAAGCCCCTCGAACGAGTCTCTCAACAAGTTCAGTTTCGAACTCTCGCAGCGCCGGGCCGTCGAGCGCACAGGAACGGCAGTCTTTCCGGGCGTGCTCATCCCGGGAGTTGCACTCTTCGGAACTCCGTATCAGGGCAATAGCCGTCGATTCGAGACGCATCTTGAATTCGAGGAAGCCGCGATGCTTCAGCGCGGGCATCATCTGCTGCAGGCTGGCGCGGGTATCGATCGCGTAAGTCTTCGCGCCCAGGTTCTCGATGGGAGTCGCGGCCTCTTCGTTTTCTCCACTCTCAACGCGTTCACCAATGCAGCGCCGGACTTTTTCATTCAATCCTTCTACAGTGGCCCAGGCACAAACTTCAACGAATACCGAACCAGGGCGTACGTGCAGGACCATTGGACTCCAACCCACAGCATCGCTATCGACTACGGCATTCGCTATGAGAACAATCACCTTCCCGGCAGCCTTCCTGACCATGCAATGAACTTCAGTCCTCGTGCAGGAATCGCGTGGACGCCTCGGAAGTCGCTCGTACTTCGGTCAGGATTCGGCATCTTCTACGATCGCTATCTGCTCTCGACTGTCGATCGACTTATGCAATTGGACGGCAGTCATGGGTTCAGCCAGATCGTCGAAGAGGCAGCAGCGGCCGCTCTCTATCGGACCGGCGCCAAGTCGCAGCAGCCAGTCTCATCCGTGGCTCCGAGTATCTGGACCGCGCAGCCCGGTCTCCACAATCCTTACAGCGAGGTCGCATCCTTCAGCGCAGAGCAGGCTCTCCCCTTCAAGACCACACTCAAGGCGGAGTATCAATTCGTCCATGGGGTTCATCTCGGTCGCTCAACGAACACCAACCTCGCAGCCCCCACTCGCTTGACGCCGCAAAATGCAGCGAGCCTCGGTGTCAGCTCTCCAACTCCGCAACAGCTCGGAACTCTGGTCTTCACGCCTTCGCGTCTCAACCCTACCTATGACGCCATCAATCAGTTCGCTGGTTCGGCAGGATCAAACTACAACGGAGCAACGGTTACGCTCAACCGGCAATTCACGGATGATTTTCAACTCCTGGCGGGGTACACCTTCTCGAAGACTTTCGATGACGCGTCCTTCGACACCGAGCAGCCACAGAATCCATACGATCTCCGGCCCGAACGAGAGCGCGCTCTGCAGGATCAGCGCCATCGCCTTACCCTGAGCGGGCTCTGGCTGATTGGGCCTGACCTGACCGATCCTCAGGATGCAGTCGCAAACGCAAACCCCGGCAAGTTGACGCGTCTCCTCACAGGACTCGAGTTCGCGCCCATCCTCAGTGTCGCAAGCGGATTCCGGGAGAACCCGACTACAGGGCTCGACAGCAATCGCGAACATGTTTACCCCTTTGCGGCCCGTCCCATCGGCTACACACGAAATTCTGTTTCGGCACCGCCAATCATTGATTTCGACCTGCGCATTCTCAAGATGGTCACGCTCGGCGCCGGCCATCTCGACATCGTTGCAGAATCCTTCAACCTGACTAACCATCGCAATGTTTCGCTGATGAGCACAGCATATGGCTCCGATGCCGTCGCCCAGCAGAGCTTCAATCATCCGATCGGTTCTCTCACGGCACGACGCTTTCAGTTCTCGCTCGACTACGAGTTCTAAGATCCTCGATTGGGCAGTTCAACACTAGTGAGCGGTTCTGCTCATTAAAATCCTGTAGCTTGTGATCCAATCAGCTTTTATGGAATCTCGGAGAGTTCCGGACTGCCCTTTCATGCCTTCTTGGGGTTGTTGTGGGTGACACTGCGGCATTTTGGTGAACTCAGGGCTGGCTAACTAACCCGTTGCCGATTAACTCCGCCGGAATTCCGGATCTCTTTTACCTAACCTTATTTGATTCACGGGTCAGACCATTGCATTTGACCACTAAGTCGAAGGATTATTCATGCGCAAGATGATGAGTGCGGGGATTGCTCTGTGTTTGTTACTCAGCGCAGAGAATGCCCACGCGGTTCCAAGTTTCGCACGGCAGACTGGGCTTTCGTGTAATGTGTGCCACAGCAACCCCCCTGAACTAACAGCATTTGGGCGAAATTTCAAGCTCAAAGGCTATGTCCTGACCGACATGGCAGCCGGCGATAAAGTGGGGAACACCAAGGATCTGTTGCTGTCGAAGTATATTCCGCTCTCGGCTATGGTTCTGATTTCAAATACGGCATTCCAGGCCAACCAACCAAGTACGCAGAACAACGCAGTGGGC
>JALYIG010000088.1 GCA_030775885.1 Acidobacteriota bacterium
AAAGGAATGTGTCCGGTACATCATGAGCAAAAGCATCCAAATTGCGGTGGTCGGCTCGGGCTACGTTGGCCTGGTGGCGGCTGTCTGTTTCGCGGAGATCGGTCACAACGTTGTCTGCGTGGACAATGACGAGCGGAAGGTTGCCGCCCTGGAATCGGGCGACACGCTGATTCACGAGAAACATCTGCCCGAACTGCTCCTGCGGTACCGCTATACGAAAATTCACTTCACGACTGACCTCGGCGAAGCGACCCGGGAGTCCGAGGCAATTTTTATTGCGGTTGGAACGCCGCAGTCGGAGAGCGGCGATGCGGATCTCTCGTATGTAGAAGCGGTTGCGTGCGAGATTGCGCGTTCCATCAAGAGCTACAAGGTGGTTGTGGAAAAGAGCACTGTTCCGGTGTATACGAACGAGTGGATTCGCAGGGCAATTGAGCGGAATGGCGTTGGGCGGCGAATGTTCGACGTGGTTTCGAATCCCGAATTTCTGCGCGAGGGGACTGCGGTCGAGGATTTCCTTCACCCCGACCGAATCGTCGTGGGAGCGGACAGCGAGGCTGCAGCGGCGCTGCTGGCAGACATCTATGCGCCGTTGACCACTGGAGCTTACTACCTGCGGGAGGATGCGATTGCGGGATGCTGCTCTATGGCGCAGCCGCCTCCACTGCTCAACACGTCGATCAAGTCGGCAGAGATTATCAAACACGCATCGAACGCTTTTTTGGCGCTCAAAATATCGTTCATCAACGCGGTGTCGAATCTGTGCGAGGCGACCGACGCCAATATTGAGCAGGTTGCGCGGGGCATGGGACTCGATAGCAGAATTGGACCGCGTTTCCTACGGCCTGGAATTGGCTATGGCGGATCGTGTTTCCCTAAGGACGTAGCCGCCTTCCGGTCGGTCGCAGAACACCTTGGCATCGATTTTAATCTGCTGATCGAAGTGGAGAAGATCAACGCACAGCAGAAGAAGCGTTTTCTTTCCAAGGTGCGGACCGCGCTGTGGACGCTGCGGGGGAAGCGCCTGGGCGTGCTGGGCCTGGCTTTCAAAGGCGAGACTGACGACATCCGTGAATCGCCCGCGGTCGATCTGGTGGAGATGCTGCTGGCCGAAGGATGTTCGATTTCTGCATATGATCCTGCTGCGATGAAGCGCACGGAGTTGGAATTACCGCCTGGGCCGAATCTACGATATGTCGAGGACCCCTACCTGGCTGCTACCGATGCGGATGCGCTGCTGATTCTGACCGACTGGACCGAGTTTTGTGAACTGGACTTGAAGCGTTTGTACACGTTGATGCGTTACCCAATAGTGCTCGACGGACGCAATCTTTTCGAGCCGAAAGACATGCACGAGCTCGGCTTCACCTACATTAGTGTTGGGCGTCCTGCGGTTTATCCAACCCGCGATGTTGAAGTCGCAATACCCGCAGGCGTTTAGGCTGCATTCCACCGGAAGCCGGAGTTCATGACGAAGAAGAACATAGTTGTAACCGGAGCCGCGGGTTTCCTGGGCTCTCACCTGACCGACGCGCTGCTGGCCAAAGGCCACTCGGTAATTGGTGTGGACAACTTTGCAACCGGCAATCAGAGCAACCTTGCGCACCTGGCGGGCGACTCAGCTTTTTCATTTATCGAGCAGGATATTTGCTCCACATTCGATCCTGGGGCTGTGGACTTCATTTTCAACTTCGCCTCGCCAGCCAGTCCCGTAGACTACGACCGCCTGGGGCCGGAGACGCTCCTGGTTGGATCGGCGGGCACCATCAACACGCTGAACCTGGCCCGCAAATACAAGGCTGGATACCTGCACGCTTCCACCTCCGAGTGCTACGGCGATCCCGAGGTACATCCGCAGGTGGAGACTTACTGGGGCCGTGTGAACCCCATCGGGCCGCGCTCGGTCTACGACGAAGCGAAACGATTCTCCGAGGCCGCGATCACTGCGTGGCATCGCTACTACGGCGTCGACACGCACATGGTGCGCATCTTCAACACCTATGGCCCGCGACTACAGGCCAACGACGGTCGCGTGATTTCCAACTTCATGATGCAAGCACTTGCAGGCAAGCCCCTGACAATCTATGGTGACGGGCTGCAAACACGCAGCTTCTGCTACGTTTCGGATCTGGTCGACGGGATCATTCGGCTTTCTGAGTCCAAGGAGCACACGCCGGTAAACATCGGCAATCCTGGCGAGTTCACGATGATCGAGTGTGCGCGCGAGGTGCTGGCGGTTACTGGATCGAAATCTGAGATTGTTCACATGCCGTTGCCCCAGGACGACCCGGCGCGCCGCCGCCCGGACATTACCAAGGCCAGAAGACTTCTAGGGTGGGAACCGAAGATCTCGCTTCGCGAGGGCCTGGAAAAATCGATGGACTATTTCCGCGCATGTCTGTCTGCCCAATCGAAGTAGAGCTCCACTATTTGCTGTATTATTGCTGAAAATCACAAAATTTGAACTTGTTGATGTGAGACGGGACAGGTGTCTATGACGCAGATGAAGATGAAGATGTGCTTCGCAATCGTTCTGGGTTCCATGCTGCTGGGTCTCTCTGCGGTGGGACAGGCGCCCGCAGCGGAAAGGCCGGAGAAGGCGGACGAGACAACCGTCCCGATTCCACCCGAAACTTCGTCGGTGACCAAACACGACTGGGCTGGCGGCGGGCACACGATTCACTACACGGCTACTGCGGGCAACCTGCTGATAAAGGACGAGAAGTATAAGCCGAACGGCAGCATCTTCTACGTCGCTTACACCGAGGATGGCGCTGATGCCGTCAGTCGTCCGGTTACGTTTTTCTATAACGGCGGGCCTGGTTCCGCCACCATCTGGCTGCACATGGGTTCGTTCGGGCCTGTGCGCGTGGTGACGCAAAGCCCCGAGGCAAGTTCTGCGCCCCCCTACCAGATCGTGAGCAACGAATCGAGCCTGCTGGACAAGAGCGATCTGGTCTTTATCGATGCGCCCCTTGCGGGGTTTTCCCGCGCGGTTGGCAAGGGAACCGTGAAGGACTTTGCCGGCGTTGACGAAGATGTACATGCGTTCAACAAATTCATCACTCGCTACATCACGCTCAACCAGCGCTGGAATTCGCCCAAGTTCCTGTTTGGCGAATCCTACGGCACTCCCCGGTCTGCGGCCCTGGTCGCTTCACTCGAGAACGATGGCATCCGGTTCAATGGAGTCACTCTGCTCTCGTCAATCCTGAACTACAACATTCGCAGCCCGGGTTATGACACGTCGGCGATCTCTTATCTCCCCTCGTACACCGCCATCGCCTACTTCTACAAGAAAGGCAAGCACACTGGAACGATGGCCGATGCAGTGGAAGAGGCACGTAAGTTTGCACGCGGACCTTATGCTGAAGCGCTGGCGGAGGGAGACAAATTGCCGGCGGCTCAGTTCGATGCCATAGCTGCAAAACTCTCCGACATGACCGGTCTCAGCGTCCAGTATTTGAAAGAGACGAAACTGCGCGTTTCCCCTACGAGGTTTCGCAAGGAGTTGCTGCGCGACGACGAACGCACCTTCGGCCGGTATGACGCCCGCTTTGAAGGCTGGGATACCGACTCGGCCGGCGAGAATCCAGCGTATGACCCATCCAGTACTGGCCCCATGGGCGCCTATGTGGGGGCGTTTCACAACTATCTGCAGAAGGAATTGAAGTACATGAGCGAGGAGCCGTATTACCTGAGCGCTCCGGGGATCAATCAGCAGTGGAACTTCAAGCATCATGCCAGCGGGGAGATGGGACAAGGGCCGAACAGCGAGCAGGTGCTTCCGGACACCGCGGTCGACCTCGCGGATGCGATGCGCAAGAATCCCCGGCTGCGGGTATTTTCCGCTAACGGCTATTTTGATCTCGCAACGCCGTTCTTTGCGACGGAGTTCGATCTAAGCCACATGATGCTGCCGGCCAACCTCGTCCCGAACATCGAGTTTGGCTACTACCCGTCGGGCCACATGGTGTATCTCAATGTGGACGCGATGAAGATGATGAAGCGCGATCTGGATCGATTCTACGGCGAGGCGACCGCGAAGTAGGCAATGCGCGTCGTCCTAGCGTGAGGTCGTACGAAGTTTGGGGAAGAAAGTGACTTGGAACGCGAAGGTGTTGTTGCCTTGCGCTCCGGGCAGATAGATAGGCGCCTTCCAATTTTCCCGCTGGTACCACGCATTCACTTCGATGTCCGAAGTGATCCGCTTTACGACGTCCACGCGGAACTGATTCTGGGTGGTTCCTCCGGGAATGAAGTCCTTCGCCGTCTTCTTGTTCAGGTAGGAGAGTTGTACCCACTCATTGCCGGAGAGGTGGTATGTAAGCCATGCCTGGCCGCCCTTAGCTTCGCGCCCGATCCAATCGCCCAGGATGTTGCCTTTGTTGGTGTAGCCCTGCTTCTGTACAGCATTCTCGACGTATTGATGGCTTCCATTGATGCAGGCGAGAGTCGAGCAGTCGGTAGAAACGCCCTCGATGCGCAGGTCGAAGCGCTTCGCTCCGGGGATCTGCGAAAGAAAAATTCCGGGCCTGTAGGCGGCGCGGCGCGGCGCGGACACCGGGGTAAGGTCGTCATGCGACTCTGAATCCGCGTAGAGCGTGAGGTAGTTGCGCGCAAATGGCAGCCGGTAGGAAAAATTGAACGCGGAGAAGCGTGCGCCAGGATCGTTCCGGGAGAACTTTTCTCCTACTGCGGTGTCATGGACGTCGAAGAATCCCTTGAAGAAGGTGCGAAGCGTGACCGGCTCGTGTCCATGGCCGCCGAAGATAACGGTTCGCTGGAAGCCAAACTGGAAGTCGCGCGTTGGCTGGAAAGACAATGTATCGGAATGAACCCAATCATCGTTTGGCGCGATGTGGCCTTTGAGGCTGCCGTAAAAGAAGTCATAGCGCACGGGTCCAAGCAGACGCGACAACAAGGGGATTCGCAGCGGCTCAACACGGTTGATGCGGAAGGAATAGATATTCTCTGCGTTGTTGGACCATTCCATTCCACCGCCCATGCCGGGCCCGATCCAGGCGTCTGACTTACCGGCCGAGATTTCGTGACCGAGGATGTGGTAGGAGAGCGTGGCCTCGACCAGCCGGAAGGGATTCTGCGCGGCGATCGTTCCGTAAGGTATGGTTGCCTGCTTTACGCTTGGATTGAAATTGATCTGGTCGGTGTTCGAAAGCGTCGAGGCGAGGGAAAGGGAATAGCCTTGCGCGCCGGGCGCATGTTGGTATTCTCCGCGGACGTATAGCGAGAATCGCCCCTGCTCGTTCAGCGTCGAGAATCCGGTGATGTTGTTGAAGCCGGGCTCTTCCGGACGGCCGTAGTCATTGAAGAAGGTTTGGCCGAGGTGATAGCTGTCTGTGAGAATGGAGCCTGAGACGCCCATTACGCGCGTGTAGACGGAGTGCAGACCGTAGACGGTGCCGCGGGTCGAATCTGCGATGGTTGAACTGGTGATGCCCTCATCCGTCAGTTCATTCAGGAGCGCGGAAAGGGTTTCCTGCGCCTGCTCGTCATCGCTGGAGAGGATCGCGTCTTCCGAAGCCTGTAGCATGTGCAGCGCACTGCGTCGTGTGTACGGCCGCATGGAGAGAAACATCGTGTCCAGGTAGCCCATGGAATAGAGCCGCATCATGGCCCGGTACATCCAGCTATCGACAGGAATGTAGGTGCCGCCGAGTTGGTCGCCGTGCTTGCGTTCCTTCGCCATTCCGGCCGGTGCGTAGGCCGGCATCGCGGTGTAGGGAGTCTGCGGCGTGGGGACAGCCGGAGCGAGGACAGGCGGAGGCGCCGGAGTTGGGGACGGCATATTCTGTGGGCCGTTTGCTGGGGACTGGGACGCAGGCTGATGCTTGTAGGCAGGCATCGAGTCGATCTTGTCCTGGCCTTCAGGGGTTGGAGTGGGCACGGCGTTGGTGGGAGCGGTTGCTGGTACCGGCGGAGGTATCGAGGTTTGCGGGGTCGAGGGCTGCGGTGTGGTCTGTGCCGCGTGCGCGGTACTGAGTCCAAGGCCCAGACTCGCAAGGCCCACCAACAACAAGGAAATTCCTGTCCGCACTCGCACCTCGAAGACCCGGTCCAACACTCTCTCCAGTGTAACTGCGAGTAGCACAGACGATTAGCCTGACTAGTCACTCGCCGAAAACTACTTGGATGCTGCTTTTGCGGCTCCAACCTGTTTCGCGAACGCGGCGGCTTCGCGGTCCATCCAGGCACGAGTCGCGACGCCGCGGTGAAGCATGTACTGCTTCAAGCCTGCGATTGGATCTTGCGCTGGACCATGTTTCCTGCCGCCTTCGACCACGAACCTCATGGTCTCGATCAAAGCTGGGCCACCGCCGATGCGGGCGTGGCCGATCGACTCTTGGGCAACGCGATAGATGGCGACTGCATCCTCGGCGTCGACGGGCACCCCGGGTACTCCACAGCGCTGCGCGATGGGGCTAACGGAACTCGTGGTGCCGCCCGCGCTTTTAGCCCGGGCGGAGGGCAAAACAATAAAGAGCACGGGAAGCCTTTTCTCCCCGGCAAAGGTGAACGACTTGCGCAACAAAGCCGGCGGAATTTCATCTGGCAGTACGTACAGGACCAGCACGCCCGGCTGCCTCGCCGTGTCATCC
>JALYIG010000089.1 GCA_030775885.1 Acidobacteriota bacterium
GGTCTGGAGTGGCGCGTGGAGCAGCATTTCGGCCGGCGCGAGCAGTAAGGGCAGCACGGCGAGGCAGAGCGCGGAGGTCGTATTAACGCGCCGGCGGCGTGAGATGACGCCTGCGATGATCCCTCCAAGGCTTGCGCACACCATCGCGACCGGAAGTGCCATGGCGATGCAGATGAGTCCTTCCAGGGCGAACAGGGCAGTGATCCCCATCATGAGGGAGACGGAGGCCCAGGGAAGGCAGATCCATATCCAGACGGGCGAGGGCTGGTGCGCCTCCGTATGCCGGATGGTAAGGAAGCCGATGACGATGGGGCCGAGCACCAGGAACGCAGCCGTCATGATGCTCACGGCGCCGCGAGTGTTCGCGTTCGACCACTTGGGAGCGGAGATAAGAATTCGCAACAGCACGCCGTAGGCCGCGCCAAGAGCGACGCTCTCGACGAGCGAGCGTGGCCGCAGATATTTCTTCCTCGGAGGAAGGGTGGGGAGCGGCGGCGGTGGTGGGGACGGTGTCGACATTGGGGGGCAGCGTGGGCTGACGCGAAAGTCTATTCCTCTTCTTCTTCGAGGCCGGGGAATTCGTTGGGGATGATTTCGGCTTTGGAGAGCTTGGGGCGGACGGGCTGATCGGAGATTCCGTTGGGGCCTCCGAGGGCTTTGACTACTCGGCTGGTGTGGACGCCGCGGCGCATGGCCATGCGGCCGGTGCGGGAGACTTCGAGGATGGTGTAGCCGGATTCGCGCAGGACTTGAATCAAGCCTTCAATCTTGCTCGAAGACCCGGTCATCTCGAGCATGATGGACTCGGTGGCGAGGTCGACGACGCGGGCGCGGAAGACGTTGGCGAGCTCGAAGATCTGGGAGCGGGAGTGGAGGCCGTTGGGCTCGTTGGGGCCGGCAGCGACCTTGATGAGGCAAAGCTCGCGGATGACGCCCTCGGAGCGGCCGACCTCGTCGACGTCGACGGTAATTTCCAATTTGTATAGAGACGCGCGGATGCGGTGCGCGGAGGTTTCGGGCGCCTCGCAGACGATGGTCATCCGGGAGGTGTCGGCGCGTTCCGATTCTCCGACCGTCAACGACACGATGTTGATGTTGAGACGGCGGAAGAGCGAGGCGACGCGGGTTAAGACGCCGGGTTTGTCTTGTACTAGGGCTACGAAGGTGTGGAGCATAGGAGTTCTCGGTTCTCAGTGATCAGTTGTTAGTTTAGGCGCGTTGGAGTTGCGGAGTTGGTAGAGCGCGTGGCGCTGGTGTGGATGCCCGGGTGGCATGCGGGGGTGGTCGAAGTCGAGGTCGGGGCGGTAGGTCATGCCGAGTTTTTCCATGACGTGGCGGGAGGCTCGGTTGCCGACGGCGGCGACGGCGACGACTTCGGGGAGATCGAGGGTGTTGAAGCAGAAGTTGACCGTGGCGCGGGCGCCTTCGGTGGCAAGCCCTTGGCCGTGGAGGGCGAGCGGGAGCCGCCAGCCGATTTCGACGGCCGGTTGCGGGAGGTTGGGCACGGCGTCGCGCATGGTCTGGGCACCGATGATGCCGGCGAAGGCGCCGGTGGAGCGGAGTTCGGCGACGAGGAAGCCGAAGGCATCGCGGTCGTAGGCTGCCTTGAAGCGGGCGAGGGAGGCGTCGGATTCTTCAAGCGTCATAGTGGAGGCGAAGTAGGTCATGACGGCGGGGTCCGCGTTCATGGCGGCATAGGGCGCGCGGTCGAATTCGCGCCAGGGGCGGAGGACGAGGCGTTCGGTGACGAGTTGGAGGTCAGTCGGCATGGGCGAAAGGCTTAACACGGATCAACACCGATAGGCGCACGGATCAAGGGCGACGGACTGTTCAAGGCTACTGCACCTCCGCGATCAGGGAGGTGTAGGGCGGGAGGGTGAAGCTGGTGAGGGTGGTCAAAGAGTTGAGCGTGGGCGAGTCGGTGAGCAGAGGTTTGGCGGCGGTGGAGGTGATGCCGGCGGCGGTGAGATCTAGGTGGACCGTCTGCGGCTCCGCTGTGAAGTTGAGGGAGACGACGATGGGGTGTCCGCCTGATGCCGGCGTGCGGGCGTAGCTGAATACGCTGGGATTGGTGGGGTCGAGCGGGACGAAGACGCCGGAGTGGACAACATGGTTGCGGGCGCGGATTGCGATGAGGGTGCGGTTCCAGTTGAGCAGCGAGTTGGGGTCGGCGGTTTCGCTGGCCACGTTGACGGTTGGGTAGTCGTTGCCGATGGGGAGCCACGTGTGGGGGTTAGTGGAGAAGCCGGCGGCGGGAGGGTCGGGTGTCCACTGCATGGGTGTGCGCTCGCCGTCGCGACCTTTTTCCTGCGGCCAGCCGGTGATGCCGATGGGGTCCTTAACGTCTTCCTTGCGAGTGGGGGTGCTTGTGATCATGCCTAGCTCGGCACCGTAGTAAGTGAGGGCGGTGGAGCGGGTGGTGTAGAGCATGGTGGCGATGAGACGGGCGATCTCGGGATCGAAGCGATTGTGGGTGCGGTCGGCGAAACGATCCCACGAGCGAGGATTGTCGTGGTTGTCAAAGACGAGAAGCGGCTGGTGGCCGTTGAGGGCGGTTTCCATCTCGGTGATGGATTGGCGGAAGTGCGCGAGATTGAGCTGAACATTGGCACCGTTGGGTTGGCCCTCGCCTTCGGTGTGGAAGCCGACGAGAGTGTCCATGGGGAGCTGAAGCTCGGGTGCGGCGGGCGTGCCATACCACTGGCGGAGGTCGGCGGTCGCTGGTACGTAGATTTCGCCGACCAGTACGCGGGCGTTGGGATCGGACGCGGGGGCGTAACTGTCGATCATTTTGCGCAGGCGGCGGAGGACGTCGTGGACTTCTGGGAGGCCGCTGGTGAGGGTGTGGTTGGATTCTGGGAAGCCACTGGCGTCGAGCTTGCCGGTGAGCGGCTCGCTGTGGAGAGTGGGGTCTTCGAAGAGCGTGGTGATGGCGTCGAGACGGAAGCCGGCGACGCCGCGGTCGAGCCAAAAACGCATGGCGTCGAACATGGCTTTTTCGACGGCGGGGTTGCGCCAGTTGAGGTCGGGCTGCTGCTTGTAGAAGAAATGGTAGTAGAACTGGCCGCGGGCGGGAACCCACTCCCACGCCGAGCCTTGAAAAAGGGACGACCAGTTGTTGGGTGGGACAACCCAGCCGTTCGGACCCTGATGCTCGTTGGGGCCGGGCTTGGCGGTGGCGACGCGCTTGGGTGCCGGAATGCCGTCGTTCCAGATGTACCAGTCGGCGTGGGGATTGGTGCGGGAACTGGCGGAGTCGGCGAACCAGGCGTGCTTGTCAGAGGTGTGATTGAGCACCATGTCAAGCAGCACGCGGATGTGGTGCTGCTTTGCCGCCGCGATGAGACGGTCCATGTCGGCCAGGGTGCCGTACTGGGGATCGACGGCGGTGTAGTTGGCGACGTCGTAGCCAAAGTCAACCTGGGGGGACGGGTACATCGGGGCGATCCAGATGGCGTCGACGCCGAGGGTCTGGAGGTAGTCGAGGCGCTGGGTGATGCCGTTGAGGTCGCCTACGCCGTCGCCGTTCGAATCCTGGAAGCTGCGCGGGTAGATCTCGTAGACGACGGCATGGTTGTACCAGGGGTCTGTCGCTGGAAGGGCGGAGGCGGGCGTGGTTTGGGTATGGGCTGCGGGCGTTAGAAAGAGGGCGAAGAGCAGTAGAGAGGCTGAGAGGCGAAGGGTCATTTGGTTGCCTGGGTGTACGGTGCGTCGGGGTTCCAGAGATCGGTTTGGGTGTCGCCGTGATTGAGCTGGCCTTTATCCCAGAGCGGAGTAATTTTGGGAGCAAGCGTGTAGTCGCCCGCGGCGTGGTAGCTGCCTCCACAAGGCGGGTTTCCGGGAGCGTATTTCTCGGGAGCGCATTTAGCGCCGCGGTAGATGTGGAACCAGACGTTGCTGCCGTCGGCGTCGACTTGCTTCTGGGGGATGTGGAGGGTGTCGAAGGTGTGGGTGCGGGCGGCGTCGCGGAGCTGCCAGACCAGCGCGGAGATTTCGTCGTCAGTGGCTTTTTCGGGGACGGTGAGGGTGAAACTGGAGTTGGCGTGGTGGAAGATTTTGAAGGGGGCGGCTGGCGTGGTGGGGCGCGCGGGGTAGGCTGCGGCAGTTTCTGTTGTTGCGGCGGGCGTAGGTGGGGGCGTGGATTTGCAGCCGATCAGGAGTAGCGGCAGAAGGAGGAGCGGGATGGAATGGCGTGCGGTCATTATAGAAGCGCCAAACAATGGGTATGAGTTGTCGCAGATAAGCGGTTATAGAGTTCGCCCGTTTTAGAGAAATTGACGGAGGCGAACTGTCCGATCATGAAGCGCGTGACTGCTACATAAAGGCGACCGCGCAAGTGATCGATCTTGATCACCCGCATGGTGCCGTGCAGACGAAACATTTCGAGGGAGCGTATTTCACTCAGCGGAAGAGAAAACCCATTTGGGTTTGCCAGGTGAAGCGCGGATTCGCCAAGCGTCGCCTTGCCTTTTTCAACTCTCGTTTTCAAGCCCAACTCTTCGCCTGAATGGAAGAAGACCCTATAGGTGACCATGCGCCCTCCGGACACTCAGCGAGGTTTGCGACGGGGCGGGCTGAAGGCACGCGGTTTTGTAGCCTGGGGCATCGCCCCAGGATGTGGTGGCGATCACAGATGCGGGCTGAAGGTCCGCGCTATAGTGGGTCGCATGCCGCAGTCGCTCTCGTACGTGTTGGTGCATTTGATTTTCAGTACGAAGGGCCGACGGCCGTTGTTGGGGGATGTGATCCGCAGCGAGATGCATGCGGTTTTGGCGTCGTCTGTCGGGGCAGAGAATATTTGTGTGCGGGTGGGTGGAGTGAATGATCACGTCCACGTTGCGTTGTATATTGCGCGGACGGAGACGATGGCGAAGTTGGTGGAGAGGCTGAAGGTTTCGTCGTCGAAGTGGATCAAGACGAAAGGGCCGGAGTTCGCGAAGTTCGGATGGCAACGCGGGTATGCGGCGTTTTCCGTGGGGTTGAGCGATCGGGCGGCGTTGGTACGGTATATCGATGCGCAAGGCGCGCATCATCAGCGGCGCGACTATCAAGGAGAGATGCGGGCGATGTTCGCAAAGTATGGAGTGGCGTTCGATGAGAAGTTTGTCTGGGATTAGGGGCGCAGATAGGGTCGACGGCAAGGGTGGAAGTGTGTAGCGGGGCGTAGTTTTAGCGCGGGCCTTCAGCCCGCACGTGGTAGGTGTGCCGTAACCTGGGGCGTTGCCCCAGGCTACGATAACGCGGGCCTTCAGCCCGCGATGTGGCGGATGCATTTGTTTCCTTTGTCGAAGACGGCCGGCGGTTAGGACGCCGAGCCTGCCTTGAGCCAAAGCTTCTAAGATGCGGAGCATTCGCTAGCCTCTCCTATTTGTCAACGCAAGCAATTCTTGTTCTGTGATTGGCCGCCAGCTACGTTGGTCAACGCTGAACTCCCATTCGACCTGGGCCAGGGCTTCTTCAACATTTGGGTGCCATGTGTCCCCAGAAAAGCTCCAGTCATCTGCATACCGAAAGAGGTATGTGCCTTCAGCATGTTCTTCTGTCACGACGTGGCGAGCACTTTTCATAGGCGCGCCATTCATTGTGTGCTTGGTTAGCGCAGTCGCGCCCGCTGGAAGGTCGGCAATCTGTCTGAGCCTTTTTGTGGCCATCTATGCGTCCTCGGGGAGTTCGAGGAGGGGGTCGCGGGTGGGGCGGTGGGTCATTTCGTGGAGGGCGGCGCCGGGGGCGATCATGGGGTAGACGCCGTCTTCCTTCTCGACCTGGAAGTCGATGAGGAATGTCTGGCCGCTGGTGCGGGCGCGGGTGACTGTAGGGGTTACGTCGGCGCGCTGCTTGACGTGGGCTCCGGCGATGCCGTGGGCCGCAGCGAGTAGAACGAAGTCCGGAGACAAGATGGGCGACTCGGCGTAGTTCTTGTCGTAGAAGGCCTCCTGCCACTGGCGAACCATGCCGAGGAATCCGTTGTTGATGACGGCGATATTGATGGCCATCTTCTCCTGCTGGATGGTGGAGAGTTCGGCGGCGGTCATCTGGAAGCCGCCATCGCCGGCGATGACCCAGACATCTTTTTCGGGGCAGGCGGCCTTCGCGCCGATCGCAGCGGGGAGCGCGAAGCCCATGGTGCCGAGGCCTCCGGATGTGACCAGCGTGCGGGGGAAGTTGTGTCGGAAGTACTGGGCCTCCCACATCTGGTGCTGGCCTACGTCGGTGACGATGATGGTCTGGTCGAGGCGGCCGGCGGCCTTGGCCTCGCGCCAGATGTCGTGGATGACGTGGGCGGCGTAGAGGTGGCCGCTGTCGGGCAGATTGATGATGTCGTGGACACTGGCCACGCCCTTCATCTTCATGACGTCGGAGATCCATTTCGAGTCGGAGTTCGAGGGAACGAGCGGGAGCAGCGTGTCAAGGATCTGGCGGAGGTCGCCGATCAGGGCGATGTCGGCGCGGACGTTCTTGTTGATCTCGGCTGGGTCGATTTCGATGTGGATCTTCTTTGCGTTGGGGGCATAGCTGGCCAGGTTGCCGGTGACGCGGTCGTCGAAGCGCATGCCGAAAGCGAGTAGCAGGTCGGACTGCTGGATGGCGTTGTTAACCCAGGTTTCGCCGTGCATGCCCATCATGCCGAGCGAGAGGGGATGATCGGTGGGGAAGGCTCCGAGGCCGAGCAGGGTGCTCGCGACGGGAACGTTGCGCCGCTCGGCGAAGGCGATGACCTGGTCGCGCGATTCGGACTTGATGATGCCGTGGCCGGCGAGGATGACCGGGCGCTTGGCAGACTTGATGAGTTCGACAGCTTCGCGGATGGAGTCGGACTCGGCGCGGAGCATGGGGTGCGGACGATGTGCGGCGGGCGCGGCGGCGGCGAAGTCGAAGGGCGCGGTGGCTTGCTGCGCGTCTTTGGTGATGTCGACGAGGACCGGGCCGGGGCGTCCGGTGGCGGCGATCTGGAAGGCTTCGCGGATGGTGGGGGCGATGTCTTCGGCGCGGGTGACGAGGAAGTTGTGCTTGGTGATGGGAAGGGTGATGCCGGTGATGTCGACTTCCTGGAAGGCGTCGGAGCCGAGGACTTTGGAGGAGACCTGGCCGGTGATGGCGACGACGGGGATGCTGTCGAGCATGGCGGTGGCGATGCCGGTGACGAGGTTGGTTGCGCCGGGGCCGGAGGTGGCCATGCAGACGCCGGTGCGTCCGGAGGCGCGGGCGTAGCCGTCGGCCATGTGCGCGGCACCCTGCTCGTGGCGCACGAGGACGTGGTGGATGGGGAACTTGCGGAGCGCGTCGTAGATGGGCAGGATGGCGCCGCCGGGGTAGCCGAAGACGGTGGTGACGCCTTCGCCGACGAGGGTGGCCCAGAGGATTTCGGCGCCGGTGAGTTGGGGGTTGGGGTGGTGGTCACTCATACGGGTTGCTCCTGTTTGTGGGGAACGGTTGCGGAGTGCTTGAGG
>JALYIG010000090.1 GCA_030775885.1 Acidobacteriota bacterium
TGACGCGGCCCATGACGTGCGCTTCACGAAGTCGGGTCCGTCGATATTCTTCCTGACGCCCCTGGTGGGCATTCTCGTCAAGAATCGCGTGGATACAGTGATCATCTGCGGCTGCACGACCAGCGGCTGCGTCCGCGCCTCCATCGTCGACAGCTTCTCCTACGGCTACCGGACGATCGTGCCGGAGGACTGTGTCGGCGATATGGAGGAAGGGCCCCATTGGGACAATCTGCGCGATGTGGGTCGGCGTTATGCCGATGTCATGAAGTTGGATGATGTTCTGAAGCATCTGCGCGGCGAGGAGCGAATGCCGCTGAGCGCGGTCAAATGACCTGTTTCGATTTGAGCGTCTGGTAGCGCTCGGCCTCGATGCCCAGCAGATCGAGATAGATCTCCTCGTTGTGCTGGCCGAGCGCCGGACTCGGAGTCCGGATCGAGCCCGGCGTCTCCGACAGCTTCGGCGCCACGTTCTGCATCCGCAGCTGACCGAAGTCAGGATGCGGCACCGCGATGATGGCCTCGCGGGCCTGGAAGTGAGGGTCTTCCAGCATCTCCGGGGCGCGATAAATCAGCCCCGCGGGCACCCCCGACTCACTCATCAGGTCGAGCACTTCGGTGCGGGTTTTGCCCGCAGTCCATGCCCCGATCAGGGCATCCAGCCGGCGTTGATTCGCGCCCCGAGCCGAATGTGTCGAATAGTCCGGGCTTTGTGCCAGGTCCGGCCGACCCATGGCCTGCGCCAGGCGGCCGAACACCGAATCCTGGTTGGCCGCAATCAACACCATGCTGCCATCGCGGGTGGGATACACATTCGACGGTGCAACGTGCGGAAGGATTGCACCCGTCCGCTCGCGGATGTGCCCGGTCTTGTCGTATTCGGTGATGAGCGATTCCATCATGCCCAGTACCGCCTCGTAGATGGCCGAATCGACTACCTGGCCACGGCCGGTGACTTCGCGATAATGGAGCGCCGACAATGCTCCTATGCAGGCGAATGTTGCGGCCAGTGAGTCACCGATGCTGATGCCCATCCGGGAGGGTGGGGTACTGGGGTCACCTACCACGTAGCGCAGGCCTCCCATGGCCTCGCCGATGGCGCCGAAACCTGCGCGCGAGGAGTAGGGGCCGGTCTGTCCGTAGCCGGAGACGCGAATCATGATGAGGCGCGGATTGATCTTCGAGAGCTCCGCATAGCCACATCCCCACTTCTCCAGGGTCCCGGGCCGGAAGTTTTCCAGCAGGAAGTCGGCTTTGGCGACCAGATCTCTCAACAGTGCCTGGCCTTCGGGCTGGCGCAGATCCAGGGTGATGGCTTTCTTGTTGCGGCCTACCACGGGCCACCACAGGGACTTGCCGTTCATTTTCTCCCGTCCCCAGTCACGAAGAGGATCGCCTTGGTTGGGCGGCTCGATCTTGATGACCTCGGCGCCCAGGTCACCCAGCAGTTGGCCGCAAAAGGGCCCCGCCAGCAGCGTGCCCAGCTCGATCACCCGCAAATCGGCCAGCGGACCGCGAGTGAATTCCGTCACGACGGGGTCCCTGCGCGACGCCGGGCCCACTGCGTGAATTGCGGTGTCGATGGGGGCGGCAGGCCGGTCTCGGCCAGGCACCGGGCCTTCAACTCGTCGATGGACTCGAAGCCCCGATCAAACATTTTCGTCGGGCCGCGTTGCTCGCTCAACTTGCTGCGCAGCGCGGTGGTCGCGGCCTGATCCAATGTCAGGTCCGTCCCGATCACGACCCCGTAACGCTTCGCGCCCTCGATAGAGACCAGGCCCGCCTCGACATCGAACAATACTTTCGCGGCGTCACGTTCGAATGGATCGCCACATCCTCCGCCACCCCAGGTATCCGCCAGCAGCAGGTCGCCCGCTTCGACCTTGATATGGTCCAGTTTTGAGGCCAGCAACTGCTGCGTTCCGTCTTTACGGACCAGCGTCTTTTTGCTGCGTGCACCGGGTTCGCCCCCGTTCACTCCCCAGGGGTAAGTAAGCCACCGGTCATCGTGGATCGAAATCTCTCCAGGCTCGAGAAACCGGTACCCTATGCGCAAGCCGTTGCCGCCGCGATGTTTGCCGGCGCCGCCCGTGTCGGTGAGGGTTTCATACACTTCGATGCGCAAGGGGAAGTAGCTCTCCAGGAACTCGTTGGGCACGTTGGTGAACGCCGGCCATAGCGAGTGACCGTCGGGACCGTCACCGAAGGGCTTGCCGGGGATGCCGCCGAAGGTGATCTGGTAGAGCTGGTACCACTCGCCATTGCGGTCGTACCCGGAATACATGAAGTGCGGACTGTCGGAAAAGCCGGCGGCGCACAGGAACTCGGGATTTCCCTGGCCCAGAAGGCCGCCGAGCACATCGAAAATACGTCCCAGCGCATGAGTGCGGCACGAAAGGGCCGCGGGTTTCAGAGGCTTCAACAGGGTGCCCGGCGGGATCCGGACGTCCATGAGATCGTAGAAGCCGTCGTTGAACAGGATCTGCGGATCGAACACCATGATCATGTAGATCCCGGCGAACATCTTGAACATCTCCTCGTTCAGCAGGAAGTTGATCGACGAGATGGATTGCGGGTCGGTGCCGGCGAAATCGAAGATGCACTTGTCGCCCTCGCGCCACATCGCGCAGGCGATCTTGTAGGGGCCCATGTTGAGACCGTCGTCGCAGACGTAATCCTCGAAGTACTGCCGGCTCTCCGGCACGTTTCGCCGGATGAGCTCGCGCATGGCACGCTTGTTCCGCTCGAGCATCGCACCCAGCGCGGAATAAAACACGTCGTCTCCAAACCGCGTTGCAATCTCGACGCAGCGCAGTGCCGCTGTGCGCAATGCCGCTGCAATTGCATTGAAATCCGACAGGTTCCAATGAGGCAGGCGGCAGTTGTGCAG
>JALYIG010000091.1 GCA_030775885.1 Acidobacteriota bacterium
ACGAGTTTTTATCCGGTAGTGCAGGCTACGGCGGCGCGCTTTGGTATGGGGATTGTGCCGGATGAGCATCCGGAGGCCGGGCACTATTACCGTTCGGACCATTTTTCGATGGCACGGGCTGGAGTTCCGGCGTTCTCGATTGGGTCGGGGACCTTGTACAGGGGGCATGATGCGGCGTGGGGTTTGGCGAAGGAAGACGACTACGTCGCGCACCGATATCACAACTTTTCGGACAACTACACGGCTGATATGGATTTCACTTCGAATGCGAAGCTGGCGCGGTTCGGAATGGAGCTTGGGTGGCAGGCAATTACCGCGCCTGAATTGATCACGTGGCGTGCGGGGGATGAGTTTGAAGCGGCACGGATGAAGTCGTTGGGGCGGTAGAGGGAAGTTCGCTGCCGTTTGTCTAATTGAGAAACTGAACGGTTTGTGGTTCGAAGGGCGTATTCTTGAATTGGTTGGCTGAGGAATCGTGGCTGAACTGTCAGAAATAGTTTGATCAGCTGTGGGGTCAGAGGCTGGACTGCTACTTTGGGGCCTTTCGACTCTTGCTTCCGTAGTT
This sequence comes from Acidobacteriota bacterium, assembly GCA_030775885.1. Taxonomy (GTDB): domain Bacteria; phylum Acidobacteriota; class Terriglobia; order Terriglobales; family Acidobacteriaceae; genus Edaphobacter. Next base: position 566 of record JALYIG010000091.1, read on the forward strand.
CTGGTGCGAGGGTGGTTATGAATCAAGCATTTCTGGTTTTCTGGGGGTCCGCATTCCTTCGGTGTGTCGCCGTTCCACTTGCAGTTTCTCCCGAGAATTCTACGGCCTTCCTCGCACTTGCCGGTTCAACGGGTACCCTAACCTCCGCGGTTCGTGCCCAGTTGAAGGCACGCCCCACGCCGTTAGTCCGATAGAAATGGTGGCACGGAGCCCTTGTGATTCCAGGCTATGAACTCATGTCCGCGCATCCGGACCCAGAAGTCAGTGCTCCAGCTATGAGTCGCGGAAGACTTTCGCCGGTGAAGTTCGCTGCGGTTTCTACTCTTCTTGCGGTGCTTGGACTATCCACAATCTGGTTTACTGTGCTCTCCCTCTGGACTTTGTGGACGACAGACGCGCTGAAGTCGATTGGAATGGTGATTCCGTTAGTGAGCCTGATCCTGATTTTGAGGGTGTGGCGAGGTCTTGACTGGCGTTCGGGTGGTACGTGGTGGGGGCTAGCGTTGCTGTTGGTCACCGCGGTCGCGGTGCGGATCCAACAGCAAACAATTCTTATCATGGTTGTCTCGCCAAGTTGGTCGACCGTGTTGCCGCCTCCTTCACTTGTGCTCATGGCTTACGGTTCGGGTGTGGTTCTGCTTTTGGGTGGTGTGCGGCTGTATCGGGCGGCCCTGTTCCCGATCCTTCTTTTGTGGTTTGCAAACCCCGTTCCACACGTGTTTACTTCTTTGGTGGATCTACCGCTGCAACATGCATCGGCACATGTAGCACGTGCATTTGCGATGAAGTTGGGCCATACTCTAACGCCTGACCACCTTCGCCTGATGTTCACGCCTGACTTTGGCATGTTCATAGCTCCCGGGTGCGATGGTATTCGCGGTTCGGTGACGATGGGCTTCATCGCGCTGATTGCCGGATATGTTTATCGATTTCGCTGGTACGCAAATGCTCTGGTTGTTCTGGGAGCGGTTTTATTGGGTTATGTGTTCAATCTGGCGCGACTTTGCCTGCTTGTCTTGTATTACGCGGTCGCGCTGCACTACCCCTCACTGCAGAACAAAGCGGAGAATGCGGACTACCTGATTGGCGCGGTACTATTTCTGTCTGCCACTCTTCTGCTGTTTTCGGTCATCCATCGCCTGCGCGATGACAGGAGTGTGAAGGTGTTGGTGGTTGATTCGGAACAAGGCAGATTTCCGGATCGCGCTTCGCGTGTGGGGGGTGCGAAGCTTGCGGCTATGGGAGCAATTGTGCTCCTCGGCTGCGCTGGTCTGACACGAGGCAGGGCAGCGGTCACCCCATATGCTATGGCGGTCCCAGACGTCGCAGTGGAGCGGTTTCCGGAGAATGTAGGCAATTACACACTAGTACGTACTTGGAATGAGACCTTGGTTACCGGGCCGATTGTCTATGTCTGGGCAGAGTATATTGCGACGAAGGGAGGTAGTCCGATCTCCATCGGAATTTCTCCGGTGCTGGGTTGGCATGACCCACTGATCTGCCATTTTGCGCGAGGCGAGCAGCCGCTCTGGCATGGTCAACTCACAGTTGTCACGGCTGGCACTGCCCCGGTAAACTTCAGTTCGTCCTTCTACAGCGACGGTGTGACGCGGTACCTTGAGGCAGCGACGATCTGCAGCGGCGGGGCTTGTGGCGAGTTTGCCACCGAACGAACCCACTTCGGCTTCGTCTATACCCGGCCCAGGGTAAAGTCTCTGATCAGCGATGATCCGGAGCGACCGATCCCAGTTATGCTCCGCGCTGAGACTCTTGATATGGCTATGCCCGCTGACGCTGTACGTCAACAGTTGACCCAAGACCTGCGCAATTTCCTTGACTCCGTCCGGCTCGACCAACTCACCCGGTCGTCTCGACGCTAGTAAGCGCCGGACCGTCCATGCGTCCGCTTATTGCTTTCCTCGCCTGGACTGGGATCAATTTCCAGGTACAAATTGAGAATCATGCGGACACAATACTTGGTTGTAAGCTTTCAACGTCTCAGTAGCGGCCCGCTCCCACGTATACTTCTCAAATACGAGGCGGCGCAGATCGTCATTGCGCGGGGCCCTGTGAGCGTCCAATACTGCTTGCCTAATTGATTCAACTGACATGGGATCGCAGTAGAACGCGGAATCGCCAAAATATTCACGAGTGTCTCCCTTGTCGGTGATAACAATATTCGCTCCCATAGCAGCTGCTTCCAGCGAGGTGAGTCCTGTAGTCTCCATCCAACTCACTAATGCATGAACTTTGCATGCAGCATAGTACTTAGGCAATTGATCGTGCGGGACTTCTCCTAGGTACTCACAGTCCTTTCCCATCTCTTGAAGTACTTTTTCAAAGTACCTCATATGGTTCGGAGCTGGTTTCCCAATTAGCACGAGCTTGATATCTGTTGACCTGAGGGCGCGAACAAGATTCAGCTGCCCCTTTCTTCCCTCGATCCGAGCAACGCTCAACACGCAGTCCTTATAGGCCGACTCGGGAATAACCGCATCGGAGAATAGCCGGGCGTCAACCGCGTTGGGTACTACCGTATAGTTGAGCTTAGTAGCTTCCGGAAAATCCCGCATGACTCGCTGCATCTCGGACTCGGAATTTGGTAGCAACCAAGAGGTCATCCTAATAAGATCTCGCTGACTACTGCGAACTCCATGTGACAGCACGTGCAATGTCCCACGATTAATTTCGCCATTCAGCACGGCACGCGCCGCAATTTTCAGGTATTCCCGGGTCGCCTGAGACGTTGCGCGAGCAACGACTCCTGCCGAACCAATTCTGGCTTTAGTATCGTATTCGGAATAGTCAACGTATATTGGTGATAACAACACCGGCTTACCGTGCTTGCGAGCGTATGTGGCTTGAGCAAGAGTCTCTTGTGTGCGAGTGAGATTAAACAGATGGACCAAATCGTAAGCTTCAATCCGAGGTTCAAGGTCAACGGAAATGTCAACAAGTATGCCTATTAGCCGCAGATACTCGGCGGTCTTAAGTACTTGAATGGTATCTCCGCCGGGTACGGAGAAAAGTGTTTTTCTGGACTGTAGCAAGACCTTCATAATCTTGTAGGCCCGCCAGAAAGGCTCGGTGCCGAGGTGAGTCTCTGTCTCATTGCGCGTCTGATCTCCTCTGGGAAAAAGCATAATTGCCGCAAAATGTTCAAGCATTCTTCCCGGTTGTGCTCTCCAGCAAATGGAAGGGATAAGCTGCGTATCATAAGTTCCATTAAGAAACTAGTATATTGAAAAGCGAGTGCAGCACGAAGCTCGTCTGGCCGATGCTTCCGGAAGTACAGCACTGAACTTGCCAACCGACGTCTCAACGTGGCCTCCGGCACCGTGCGACTGCTTGCACCACCAAGATGAATAATGGAAGCGGCAGGAGAATATGCTATGTCCCATCCAGCACGTCGAATGCGATAGCACCAATCCATGTCTTCAGCATACATAAAGTAGTCTTCATCAAGCATCCCGGCGCCATCGACTGCTTCGTGTCTGACCATCATGAAGGCACCCATAATCCAGTCGGGCCGGAGTTCCCGCTGGTGGTCCTCATCCAGGTAGGCTGAGCCGATTGGAAATTCTGATTGTGGCCGAATTGCTTTAAAGGCGCGGATGACAACTTGACGGCCGAGCAAAGCTGTGAGGATGCCAGGAAAGTTCGAGCAGGACCGCTGTAGAGTTCTATCTGCATTGAGAAGCATGCATCCCATCATGCCAACCTCCGGGTGACTGCAAAGGAATTCGAAAGTGTTTTGGATCGAATTGTCAAGGATGAGAGTGTCGTTATTAAGCAACAAGAAGACTCGTCCCCTTGCTTGCTTCATCCCTATATTGTTGGCCTTTGCGAACCCGAGATTCGACTCGTTCTCTATAACTCTAGTATGCGGGGACTTGCCGAGATGTTGAGCGGACTTATCCGACGACCCATTATCAACTAAAAGAATTTCATAGCTGAGTCCGTGCAGGTGGGTAACTATTGAATCGATACATGCACGAGTCACAATTTGCGCGTTCCAATTAACAATAATAATAGATAGGTCGACGATGTCGGGCACTAGGAATCTCCTGGCAGGCTCAGAAAGAATCGAGAGCTAATCGACGTTCGGAAGAGGAGGAGCCATCCTCCCGAAGAACCGGCTTAAGCATCTCACAGCGCTTTGCATAAGTTGTTCCGAAGCCTAACATCACTCCGATCCAAAGATCTATGATCCTACAACCGCCGTTTGTTTGAATCATAAGAGCGATCATTGCTATGCAGTATGAAATCAGCATACCTCGGACCGCCATTGACAGCGTCTGGAGATGGCGGGAGGACGAAAGTCGTTTTGCCTGCCTATAAAAGTGCGTAAAGGCTGCGAGAAACAGGATCAGGCCGAATGGGCCGACGTTCAGGAGCAGATTCAGATAGTCACCGTCGAATCCTGTCTGGGTGGGGCGCGTTCCTGCGAAGGATATTCCGTAACCAAGCGGTCGGACTCGAAGCAACTCCAACGCACGTGCATAGGCAAGTAAATGCCCAACAGTCGATGGGTCGAGATTTGAACCGTTGAAGGTTCTGAGGAGACCGAACGGCAAAATTGCAGCTACAAGAGATATGCCTATGAGCCAACCGCGTCTAGCGAAGGATCGTGCCAATACCAGAATTGCAACTATCAAGCCGATCTGCGCTGCTCGCGTGTAGGAAGCGCCAAGTGCAAGAATTGCAAGAGCGATCACCCCACAGTGAAGGAGTCTTCGTGGGCCTTTCGACCATCCGAACCCAACCCAGGAATTGCAGATGACCATTACTGACACTATGCCCAGCACCAGTGGGGAGTCGAAGACTCCGAGCGCCCGCACCGTGCCAAGCGAGAGCCCAGAGGAGTCGTTCTGAACAAATCCCGCAGTTAAGCGGCCGAGGTTACTAGGATCGATGACGGCGTACTTGATCAGGTCGTCAGTGGAAAACGCGAAGTATTGATAGAGGGCGAATAGCATTACGATGGCAAAAACGGCAGCGATAAAATCAACAAAGAATCGTGCCCCAAATCCGGGGCGAGCTCCCACTGTAGTGCCAATTAGTAGAACTACAAACGGGGCGAGAAAATCGCGAAGACCGTGGACGCTCTCGGCTACATCACCTGCCCTCGCAATGTCGACTATGAAGTACACGATGGCGATGAGTACAAGCGCGTAGAACCACCTAAGACTGGAATGCCAAAGCTTCCAACGAAGTGCAGAGGAAGAAGAGAGCTTGAGCGCTCCTCCGCCAAGAACGAAGAGCGCCGGGAGGATGTCCTTCATGGCTACCATTGCGAGCGGCGGGTTGCCATGGAAGACAAAATATGTGGAACCGCTATCCACCAGCATCCACAGCACGAGCATGCATAGGAAGAAGAGCCCGGTTTGTCGTTTATAGAGTAGAAGCATTGTTAGATGACCAAGTCTCTAATCATGCTCGAGAGGCCGCGAGAGTAGTTCATGTAGTCACGGGAGGAGCTGAGAATTGCCGGAAGACGAGCGAGTGGATTGTGAGGTAGTTGTGCTCGCATATACATGTGACGTATCTTTCCATCAAATTGGAGGCGCCTACGCGCAAAGTGTGACCCGGGCAAGGCGTCCCAATGGGCGCGGAGTACCTCAAACTGTTGAGCGACGTTGACAAAATGTGTGCTTCCCGTGGACCTTCCCTTTGCGAGTGTTTCTGCGATCGAAGATGAGGCCGCGCCAACCTGTTGGGAGTCATGAAGCCGATAATATGTGAGGGGGGTACGCAAGAATTCAAGCCTCGAATAGAGGACAAGCATCCATGCGATCCAGCCATCGTGTATCCAAGAAGCTCCAACGGGCAGGAGCCGGTTCAAAGAATCCGCTCGTATCATCATAGTAGCGCCGGTCACTACATTCTGCTTTAGCAGGACATCGATCATTTGCTCTGGAGAAAGGGCATCTCGTTGTGGAGAGAATGATTTTGTTTTCCAGAGACAACCGCCTGTACGATCTGAGTTTACGTCAATCAACGCCGCATCAGAGAATACGCCGCCAGCATCCGGATTGGACTCTAAGAAGGCCGACAAGGTGGCTAGTTTGTGGGGATTCCAAATGTCATCTTGATCTGCAAGCGCGATAAAGCGACCGCGACAGAGAGTAAGCGCTTTTTCAAAATTCCTTGTGGAGCCCAATCGGAGTTTATTCTGGATGAAACGAACTGTGAATGGCGCCGCGCCTGCAAAATCCGAGAGAATGTCAGCGGTCGCGTCCGTAGATCCATCATCGCAGACGACAAGCTCGTCCGGCAGCTTGGTTTGCGTTTCGACACTGGCGAGTTGCTCCCGTAGAAAGCGGCTGCCGTTGTAAGTACACATGGCGACAGAAACACTTGGCGACTTTTCGTCGGGGTCTACGAACATAGGCGCATCTCTCGGCTGCCGGTACGGCTTCGCTCAAAGTTCCAAATCGAATCGGATGAGGTCGCTTGTTTTCTTAACTCTGCAAGACCTGTAACAAGAGCCAAGCTAGTGAACATGAATTACCTTTTTATTTTGCAGCAGCACATGATTTCTTAGCCATCTGGTGAACGATAGACCCGGCAGCGAGCGCCAGGATGATACTGCATGCGATTGAGATCCACGCGTAAATGATGTGCATTCTCATCAGCAAGGCCGGCGCCAAGGGAGCTATCATCGGATGCATCAGATAAATGGCATAGGATGCGTCGGCTAGATAGAGAACAAAGCGTGGTATATATTTGGCCCCATCGCCCAGAGACGCCGCGGACCAAATAATCATTGCTGCTGGAACACCATCGAGGAGGGCTTTTGGCACGTGCCAATCCGGCCAGGAATGCAGCAAAACGAAGAGGCTAGCAGCCATCAGCGGAAGGCACAAATTGCGTGACAAGTGTTTGCCGGCAACGCAGGCTTTTGCGATGAGCATGCCGAAGAAGAACTCAAGCATGATCGTATCCAGATAGAAGGCAACCGGCGGCCAAGACGGCCGGCGGAAATAGGCGCCAATAGCAAGCGCAGTCAAGATGATCCCAACAAATTTATAGACGTTGGCATGAAAGAAGAGAGCAAGAGTGAAGAAAAAATAGAAAAACATTTCGAAATTCAGGGTCCAGCCAACGCCTAAGACCGGGCGAATTTCACCGTCCGAATTTGCCGCCGGCAAAAATAGATAGGAGTAAGCAGCCGCAGCAAAGCTAAGTCGAGTGTGGCGTACCAGGCCGGCGCTGAAGAGCATCACTATTAATTTTAGAGTCGTTGCGAACCAGTAGAGCGGAACGATGCGTGCGACGCGGCGCTCTGCAAAGACCTTCCAGCCATCGACCGAGGCGAACAGGCTTCGTGATGAGTAAATCATTACGAAGCGGCTGATCACAAAAAAAATATCAACACCGGATGTGCCCCGGTTCCACACAGGAAACGATTTGTCGAGCCTTTCCGAAACGTAAAAGGTCGAGTGGGTGAGCAGCACCAGGCATGCTGCGATAATGCGCAAGTCTTGGAGGCCAAGATACTTCTGGGCGGGAGGTTGATTCATTTCTGGTCCTGGATGAACACTAACGCACAAGGCCATTTCAGATGCTATCGTATACCCTCTTGGTGGCTTCGAGGTAGGCACGGCCCCACTTCTGGCATGGTTCGAGATGGCAGCCTTCACCCCATTCGTTCCAGGCGTTGATGAAGACCCAGCGATGACGGTCTTCATCCAGCCGTGCTCTCTCCGCTGCATCGCGAAGCCATCCTTCATAGAGTTCTGGAGTTGAATCCTTGAGTATGAAGGCACTTCGTTTGCGGCGTGCCGAGTTATCCCACATGGGGGTGACGCAGTCAAAACTTCGATAAGGGGATGGTGGAGATGTTTTCCAACGTCTGTATAAGTCGGCGTAGGAGAAGATTCTGTCGTTCCTCCTCAGGTTTCTTAGCTTTCGCAACCCACGAATTAAAGTCGAAGCGTTGAAGCTATTGATGTTCGGTTGGAAGCGCATTGCTGCATCGAATCCTATTTTGGTGGAATCCTGGGGGTTGCGAACATAGTTACTCTCGACATTCACGAGGAAGAGATCGCCCAATCCTGCTTTTCTCGCTTCGGCCCGCCATATTTCCGCGGTGCGTCGGGGATCGGGAAGAATCTCGATTCGGTACACGAGGACAAGGGGCTTGCCCTCGACTCGGATATAACGGGGGTCTTCCAAAGTCGGTATCAACGAGCGCATGTGAGCTACGTCATCCTCCGGGGAGTAGTGTTGTTCAAGCAAGATGTCTTTACTGTTCGACCATCCCCTCGTCCAATTCTCATTTGCCCAGCAGATGCAGAAGGGGAAGTCTGGTTTTCCCAACGCGAGTACCTGTTCGAGTGGGCGTTCCAGAATGGGCTTTCCGTTAAACCAATAGTGGTAGTAACAGAATCCATGAATTCCATATTTGCGGGCGATATCCGCTTGATCCTCTCTCGTCTCTGGCAACCGCAGATCGTAGAATCCGAGATCGGCCGGGAGGTGAGGCTGATAGTGTCCACGAAACCGCGGCCGCGCCTTCACGACATTTGTCCACTCGGTGAACCCTTTACCCCACCATTCGTCGTTGTAAGGAGTGGGATAGAACTGAGGAAGATAAAAGGCGATCAATCGCGGTGGGTCATGTGCCATGGTTTCAATTGGATGAGCTGCTTGTTCGTCTATTGTGCTCATTTTCCCGATAGTCTCCGTTGCACTTCAATGGATTGCGGAACGATAATACAAACCGCATAGGCGCAGATAGTTCCTCCGACGATACCGATCAGGCCGAATCTTCTGCCCAAAAAAACGGATGCTGCGATATTCACGACTGCCCCGATGCCAGAGTAGATTGCTTGACCTTTCACTCGTCCTGAAGCACCCAACAGACAGGACTCGCATGCCGACAGGGCTGCGAGCGGATTCCAGATTGCCATTGCGATGACTAGTCCATACGAGGGCACTGCGGCTGGGCCTGCCCAAAGAGCGATGAATGGTCTGGCAACCATGAGGAGCACTCCGACGAAGGCAAAAGTGGAACCGAGAGAAAACGCCACATTGTATCGATACGTTTTTCTAATCCAAGCAAAATCCCGCCTCGCAAATGCATCCGAATAAGCTGGCCAAAGCGCTGGCATCGATATCATTTGAAGCAAACTGGAGTACGAGAAGAGTCTCCATGTGACGCTGTACGGCGTGACTTCGCGGGCTCCCAGTATTTGCGCGATGATCAGGTTGTCGGTTTGAAATAGAATAATACCTGCAATCTGCACCGCCAGGAACGGTAGGCCGGTATTCATTGCCT
>JALYIG010000092.1 GCA_030775885.1 Acidobacteriota bacterium
TTACAACCGGCTCTATCAGCAGATCGACGACCAGCCCGGCAAGATCGTCGAATTCTCTACGCCGGAGTCGTTGCTCGAACTCGACTTTGCGCAACCCATCTTCGTTCTCATCGACCGCCTCGCGATCGCTGCCGACATCCGCACACGCATCGTCGATGCCATTGAAACCGGCTACCGCGAGGCAGGCGAGGTCCAGTTCCACACGGTGGCCCGCGAAGACACGGAGTCACCGCAACGGCTCCGCTTCAGTGCTGCCTTCGAGTGCTCCACCTGCCACCGCGCCTACCGCGAGCCCGAGCCCCGCCTCTTCTCCTTCAACAATCCGTACGGCGCATGCCCGCGCTGCCAGGGCTTCGGCAACACCATCGACTTCGACCCGAATCTGATCCTGCCCGATCGCTCGCGGACTCTTTCGCAGGGTGCCATCGCACCGTGGACCACTCCAAAATACCGGCCGTTTCACGGCGAGATGATCCGGTTTGCGAAATCCGCGCGCATCCCCACCGATGTGCCTTGGTACGACCTGGAGCCCGCCCAGCAGGAACTGCTATGGGAAGGCAGCGGCAGCTACCCGGGCATCCGCGGCTTCTTCGCTGCGCTCGACCGCAAGAAGTACAAGCTGCATGTGCGCGTCTTCCTCTCCAAGTACCGCGGCTATGCGCTCTGTCCCGACTGCCGCGGCCAGCGCCTGCGCGCCGAGGCACGCGCCGTGCTGATTAACAACCGGAATATCTGCGAGGTATCCGCCCTCACCATCACCGCAGCGTCCGAGTTCTTCGACCACCTCGAACTGTCGCCCGCCCAACTCGAAATCGCCGGCAAGATCCTTGAGGAAGTCCGCCAGCGCATCCACTTCCTGCACGAGGTGGGCCTCGACTACCTTACGCTCGACCGCCTCTCCTCAACGCTCTCAGGCGGCGAGTCGCAGCGCATCCAACTCGCCACATCGCTCGGCAGCCGCCTGGTCGGAGCGCTGTACGTGCTCGACGAGCCATCCATCGGCCTGCACAGCCGCGACACTGCGAAGCTCATCCGCATCATGCATTCGCTGCGCGACCTGGGCAATACCATCCTCGTGGTCGAACACGATCCGGACGTTATCCGCGCTGCCGACTACCTGCTCGACCTTGGCCCCGGTGCTGGCGAACTCGGCGGGCAATTGCTCGCTGCGGGCACAGTCGCCGAAGTTACCGCGGATCCCCGCTCCATCACCGGAAAATATTTGTCCGGCCGCCTCACCATCCCCATCCCGCGCCATCGCCGCGAGCCCGGCCGCGAGCATCTGCGTCTGACCGGCGCGCGCATTCACAACCTGCGCGGCGTCGACGTGGACATCCCGCTCAACCTGCTGTGCTGCGTCACGGGGGTCAGCGGCAGCGGAAAATCCACGCTCATCCACCAGGTACTGTATCGCGCGCTCATGCAGTCGCTTAACCGCGAACCGGGCACATCCGAGCCGGAGCCGACGCACCTCTTTCGCGCGCTCTCAGGGACGCAACACCTCAACGAGGTGATCTTGGTCGACCAGTCCCCGATCGGCCGCACGCCGCGATCGAATCCGGTCACCTATATCAAGGCCTTCGACGAGGTTCGCGCCCTGTTCGCGGCCCAGCCCGACGCCAAGCGCAAGGGCTTTACTGCGGGCAGCTTCTCCTTCAACGTCCCCGGAGGCCGTTGCGACGTATGCGAAGGCGATGGCACTGTCACCGTGGAAATGCAGTTCCTCGCCGACATCGAACTGCCCTGCGAAGAATGTAACGGTACGCGTTACAAGAATTCCGTTCTCGACATCAAGTACCGCGGGAAGAACATTCACGACGTTCTTAATATGACCGTCAAGGAAGCCCTGAGCTACTTCGCCGGCGTTCCCAAAATCGTCGACAAGCTTTACGTGCTCGACGAAGTCGGCCTTGGATACGTCCGCCTCGGGCAGTCGGCGACCACGCTCTCCGGAGGAGAGGCTCAACGCGTCAAGCTCGCATCGCACCTCGCGACGGCGCGCTCCATCTCCAACCGTAACGCGAACTCTGATTCAGCCAGCCAGACCGCCAATCGCGCCCGCTCGCGCACCCTGTACATTCTCGACGAGCCCACCACTGGCCTTCACTTTGACGACGTGCAGAAACTGCTTGCTGCCTTCCGCAAGCTCATCGAAGGCGGCGGCTCGCTGCTCGTCATCGAGCACAACCTCGACGTCATCAAGTCCGCCGACTGGGTCATCGACATGGGCCCCGAAGGCGGCTCCGCCGGCGGTGAGATTGTCGCCACGGGAACGCCGGAAGAGATCGCCGCCAATCCCCGCTCCCACACGGGCCACTACCTCGCGCCCGTGCTGGGCCTCACGCCCGCACAGTAATACTCTCTTATCATTCCCGAAGGCGATCCGCTTTTCGACGAAACTTCAGTGCGAATCAAGGAGTGCCTTTTGCCGTCTCGATCCGCAGGCGTACCTCTTTACCCGACTCCATCAACACGGAGATCGGCACACATTCAAACCCCGGCACCAGGTTGAACGTCCGCTCGGCCGGTACCGCTTCAAACCCGCGAGCCGCATCCGTCCGCACCATCACCGTTCCTTTCGCCTTAGCGATCCGTACCGTCGCCGCATCCGGCTGCGCCACCGCCTCGCCACTGCGCGAGATCACCGGCAGGATGAACCGCACTGCCCCCGCCGTGGTTGCACCGTCCACCCGCGCCACAACGTCAACGCCAACAGCGCCAACCGTGTACTTCAGGTGATACCGTAAGTCGCCGCCAACCACCGGCTTGTGCGTCGCTGACAGTAGCCGGCCTCGTGCCTCAAACGCAATTTCACCGCCAGCATCCGTAGCCGTGACTATCGCTTCGAGATCGCTCAGGCTGGTATGCGTCGCACTAGGCGGTCCCGCAGTCACAAGCTCAATGCGCGGCGTCAGCGCCATATGCGGCCCACTGCGAATAACTTGCTGATTGGAAATTTCAATCAGCTTGTACTCTGTCATGCTCGCCGTCAGAATTGGCCCCAACTCGCGGTGATAGAGCATTGTCAGAGCCCCGCCCGTGGCGTGCCCTCCGCCCTGGCCGCCACCCGCCTGCACCTGTTCAACATATTCAAAATCGTTTTCCGTAACGGTAGCGCGCCATGGGCCCGCCGCCGCCAGCCGAGTCCCGATCTCAGGAAAGCTCTTCAGCCCCTGCGCCTCTTCCCGCGGCAGCGCAACCCGATCCACCACGCTCAGCTGAGCCGCCCCACGGTCCAACACGGTAGCCAACGCCTTCGCATGGGTAAAGGTATGGTGAATGCACGGCAGGTCGCCATGCTCGAAATAATCCGGACCGCCGTACAGCAGCCCCTCGTGCGTGCATGCGGCCATCAACTCCAGATTGCGCAGCGCCACTTCGCGAAATTTAGGATCATGATCCGCGAGCAGCACGTAGGCAGGATGACAGCCATCGCTGGTCCGGCTGCCCCACCAACTCCACTTGTAGTTGCGCGTGCCCCAACTGTTGTCCCATGCGCCATCCGGCAGCATAAACTCCATGTGCGTGCGCAACGCCGCCACCGTCTGGTCCATCACCGCCTTGTCGTCGGTCAGCACCGAGTACATCGCAAGCGCCGGCAACGACTCCTCCACGTTGTATCCGAGATCAACCGCTCTGCAGCCCTTCGCCGTCACTGCGTTCAGAGGATGCCCCTCGCCCGCAAGGAATCCATTCGCCGTAAAGTGCTCCACGCTCGCGTGCGCCAGGGCCCGCCCTCGCTCCGTATACTTCGCCTCGCCCAGCACCTGCCCGCACAGTGCGAAGCAGTACGACGCAGTCACCGGGTAGTTGATGTTCCCCGTTTCGATCGAGATGAAACCATCCAAGAACTTCGCTGCACGCGCCAACCGGTCGAGCCATCGCTTCCGCGTCGCGGCATCGAGCAGTTCGCCATGGTGATGCAGCGCTTCCGCCAGTGCTATCGAGTGAAACACTGTAATTCCCTGCCACGAACTTAGCGTGACATCGTTCACCCAGCTTCCATCCGCCCGGCTCACTTGCCGCTCGGACCAGTCATGCACTGCCACCGCCGCGTGCACATACTTCGCTTCGCCGGTCGTCCGCGCCACGCGCAGCAGCGGATACACCGCATCGCCGCACCGCCCATGGATAATCCCGCACGCCGGGCACACCAATGCTCCACGCACGGCATTGTCCGCGATCCCTGTTTCTTGATGCGCAATGAGGCCGTCACACCAGGTCCGCAGCAGTTCCGCATAGGGCCGCGCGCCTGGCGGTAAGGCTCCAACCTGAGCGGCGAGCGGAGAAGGAAGTCCAAGCCGCGCGCCGAATATTCCCGCCGCTGACAATTGCAAAGCAGCTCGCCGAGTTATCAATTCACGGCCACTGGTTGCAGCCACGCCCCGTCGCCCGCAGCATCCCACACTGCCAGCCGCGCCCACTTCTTGCCTGTCGCGTCAAACGGAATCCGCAGCGTTTTTGTCCCGAAGGCTGTCGTGTCCGTCAGGCTCACCATCTTGCGGTCGACCCTCGTTCCATCGCTCCAAACTACCTCCGCAAAGTCCAGCGGGAAGGTGTACTCAAACGTGGCGGTGTATACGCTCTTCGCGCCCGAACCCTCGATCTTCCAATCGTGGAACAAAATTTCGCCGGTCGTTCCGAAGAAGTTTCCGTTGTGAATCCCCTCAACCACTGGTGCCCAGCTCTCATTCCATGCCGGCACCCTGTCCATCTTTAGGTAGTTGATCGCGAGGAACGGATACGTATCGTCATCCGGCCGCTTCATGTACGTATCGCCCTCAGCCAGCATGAACTTTGGTTTCGGCGCCCAGTTGCTCATCTCGTCGTTTAGTCCAAAGCAGCGGACCTCACAAAGACGCTGCTGAGACTGATCGACGGGCAGCGATTCCCACGACCCGCCGATAAACCGGTCGCTCAGGAAGAAGTCCTTATCCTTATACATATCCGGAAAGTTTGCCGAACTCTTCGTTCGCGGATGCGCCGTCCACATGATGCTGCCCGTCTCGTTCACCATCTTCAACATCTGATCGGCGGAGCCAACGTGATAGACCGTGCCATAGCCCGCCACCTCTTCCTGAAACGGGCGCTTCGCATCTTCCAGGGAGTGGGTGAAATATACCGGCTTCGGCGTCATCAGGTACCAGTGTCCGTCGAAGTAGGAATTCACTTCTTCCTCAGGCATCACCAGAAAGTTCTTGTCCGACAGCTTGCGGGACGCCTCGAAGTAGGCCTTCTGCTCCGGCAGCCGCTTTGGCCCCGCATCGCGCTGGTCCGAGTCATCGTGGAAATCGCCCAGGTAGACAACGTTGATTCCCAGCCCCTTGAACACCGGCACCCACGTCGGCTGAAAGTCAGCAGTGCCGCGGTCGCGCACCATCTCGTTTAGCTCCAAGTGGAAGTGTCCGGTCACCGTCTTGAATCCATGCACGGGTTTGTAAGTGTCGTCGTGCGTGTACCGCAGCACGGCCTCATCCGTAGCGTGGCTTCCGGTGGCGCTCAGGAAGTAGTAGACCGGCATATGCTGCAGCGTATCCGGAGGTGCGTTGTACAGCGCGTAGTTGAGCACCTGCGATCGCGCCACTCCCGAACGACGCTTCCAAACCTCGTCGCTGACGCCCCACGGATCGTACCCCTCGCCTCTCTCCGGC
>JALYIG010000093.1 GCA_030775885.1 Acidobacteriota bacterium
TCGGATAAAGAATCGCCAGGTGGTAGAGCCCCGTCGTCCCTGCAGCCGGCGCCTGCCCACCTTTGCTCTCCCACGTATTCAACCCAATGTGGTGATGGTATCCACCGGCGGAGATAAACGCCGCACCCGGCCCAAACCGCTCCATCAACGTAAACCCCAGCACGCCGCAGTAGAACTCCAGCGCACGCTCAAGTTCCGCCACCTTCAGATGCACATGCCCGATTCGCGTCCCGTTCGGTATCGTCATAGCACTCCGATAATACCCTCGCGCTCACTCAATGGTCGCTCTCTGGATCAAGCGAAGCCAGATATGCGGTGATCGCAACAATGTCCGCATTCGTCAGCCTTGGCGCAAGCATTCTCATCAGCGCTGAATTCGTTCCGTGGCGGGCGCCACTTCTGAAATCGATGAGTTGCCGTGCCATCTGGCTTGGCGAACGACCTCGGATCGACGGCACTGTTCCCATTCCTTGCAAATGCTGCCCTCTGAGATTCTGCCCATGGCAGACCGTGCAAGCCATGATCCGTCGGTGTCCGCCGGTCCTCACCAGCGTCTTGCCCTCCTTCAAACTCCCTACCGGCACATACGCCACAAACCCGGACGCCGGATTGCGCAGCTCGGTCTGTTCAAAATCTTCCGCAACCTCGATAACACGCTCGCCGATCGCCTCGGTCGCGCCCTTGCGATCGGCCACCAGCATAGTCCCGTCAGGCTGCGTCACCGGAACGCGGCCCGTCTCCACGACCCGAATCCACTTTTGTGGCTTCAACGACGAGAAGTACTTCGCCGCAGCCTCGACCTCTTCGGCGTTCGCAGCCTTAGCTACCTGAATCATCTTGTTGGCCGGCGCCATACGGGGTTCCGAACTACGCCGCAGATCATTCTTGAAGTCCGCCACCTGCTGCGCTATATAGTCCGCCGGCAGACCTGCCACGCTCTCGTTCTCGGGCCGTCCCAGGCCATTTGGCAGATGACAGTGCCCACACGCAAACACAACGGGACTGCGTCCGACCGCAACCACCCTGGGCATCGCCGGATGCGAATCCGGGAACCAGTCCGGCACAACAAATAAATCCGCAATCTGAGTCTTCGTATAGCCTGCGGTACTCCCGGAAACATGTTCCAACGGCGCATCGTCAGAACCCGCGTCGGTCACCAAAGGAACTACCGCAGTCACGGGATAGGCCCACAAAGGCCACACTCCAGCCGCCGAAGTTGCCTCGCCAGCAGGTGCCTGCGCCGCTTCAGAGCCAATCATCAGAACGCCGAACGCAAAAACGAGACCCGCGCCGCGCATGCCGCTCTTCAATTTCAAAAAGAACTCCTCGATGGGTTGTGAGTCCATTGTGGCACGATCGCAACCCCGCAAAGCCACCCTCTGTATACTTCACGAAACCTTCCCGGCGAGATACGCCCATGCCTTCGCAGCGTAAGCCTCCATCGAAAACTCGAACGCTCCCCGCCACCCGCGAAACCTTCGGCCTCTCCCCTAAGGACCTGCGCACCCTGCGCGCCCTCAAAACGCCCGTCCTGATCCAAAAATTCCTTGACGCCCTGCCTTACCAGTACGCGGACACAGCGTGGTCCCCGCAGCGCGCCCTGCGCGAGCGCAAGGGACACTGCCTCGAAGGCGCACTCCTGGCCGCCACCGCCCTTCGCCTCAACGGCCACTTACCGCTGCTGATGGATCTTGAAGCCGTCCGCGACGACGACCACGTCATCGCCCTCTATCGCGAACGCGGCCTCTGGGGAGGCGTCGCCAAATCGAACTACGCCGGCCTGCGTTTCCGTGCGCCTATCTACCGCACTCTCCGCGAACTCGCCCTCAGCTACTTTGAGAACTACTTCAACCTGCGCGGCGAACGCACTCTGCGCTCCTACTCCGTAGCGGTCAACCTCGCTCGCCTGGACAGCCGTAACTGGATGACCTCCGAGGAAGACGTCTGGTGCGTCCCCGAACTCCTGATCGCCGCCCGCCACTTCCCGCTCTTCCCAGACAAGGTCGCCCGCTCACTTCCCCGCCTCGACCGCCGCAGCTTCGAAGCCGGCCAGCACGGCTCCGTAAAACACTGAAGCCGCTGGTGAAACTAAATCCCGTCGCTCTTCGGGAATCGCCGGGTGCCCATCCTTCGCGTTTTTGCGAAGGGTGGGATCGACAAACCTCACACCGGCCGCGCTCGCGCGCCGATTAAATTTCCTGCGCAAACAACTCCTTGAACGTCTCCCGCCGCCGGATCAGCTTCGCATCAGTCCCGTCCACCAGCACCTCCGCCGCCCTGGTACGCGTGTTGTAGTTCGAGGCCTGGCTCATCCCATAGGCCCCCGCGTCCAGCAGCGCGACCAGGTCGCCCGCCTTCACCTTCGGCATCATCCTGTCCCGCGCAAAAAAGTCGCCCGACTCGCACACTGGTCCGACAACATCCACCGCCGCCCCCGCCCCGCGCCCTTCGGTCACTGGCAGAATCTCATGATGAGCCTGGTACAGCGCCGGCCGGATCAGGTCGTTCATCGCAGCATCCGTGATGACGAAGGTCTTAGTCCCATTCTTCTTCACCACCAGAACGCGCGTCAGCAGCGCGCCCGCCTGGGCCACCAGAAAACGTCCCGGCTCCAGCAGAAGATGCGCATCCAGCGTCGCCGAAACCTTACCCAGCGCCGCAGCGTAGTCCTTCACCTTGCGCGCCGGATCGAACTTCGGTTCCGCCAGCGAGTCGTTGTAGTCGATGCCCAATCCGCCGCCCGCATCGACGTACCGGATATCGTGCCCGTCCTTGCGCAAATCGCCAACCAGCGCTGCAACCCGCGCCAATGCCGCCGCAAATGGCTCAACCGCACGAATCTGAGATCCAATATGAACGCTGACGCCAGCCGCATCCAGCCACTTGGACTGCTTTGCCTTGCGATAGATCGACCGCGCCGCGCCAATGTCGATACCGAATTTGTGCTCCCGCAGCCCGGTGGAAATGTAAGGATGCGTGTCCGCAAACACATCCGGATTCACCCGTAAAGCAAACCGCGCGCGCAGGCCCAGAGCCTCTGCCCGCTCCGCCAGCAGCCAAAGTTCCGCCTCCGACTCCACGTTGAACAGGAGAATCCCGGCCTTCAGCGCGGCGTCAATTTCCCACACCTGCTTGCCCACGCCGGAGAACACCACCCGCTTCAGCGCTGCCCCACTCTTGCGTCCGGCTGCCCGCCGAACCCGCTCCAACTCCCCGCCCGACACAATATCGAATCCCGCGCCCAACTCCGCCAGCATGCGCAGGATCGCCAGCGCCGAGTTGGCCTTCACCGCATAACAGACCGTAGCCGCACGCACCGCAAACGCCTGCTGAAACAGCCCGTAGCGGTACCGCATCTGCGACGCCGAGTACACATAAAGGGGCGTGCCATGCTGCTCCGCAAGCGTCTCCAGCGACACCTCGTCGCACTGCAGTTTGCGTCTGCGATAGTGGAACGGCCGGGACGGCATCTCTGACGCCGACCTTCGCGGCCCCGTGGTCTTGCCCGTCCGAACGCTCAAACGCCGGCGCCAGGAGTGCCTATACCGGTCTGGTCAGGCAGAACGTACGGCGCGTCGGGGATCACGATCCACGCAATCAAGTAGGCGAACAAGCCCACTCCGGTGAGCACGATCAGCAACGCTGTGATGACGCGCGTCAGCGACAAATCCCATCCGTAGTGCAACGCAAACCCTGCGCACACGCCCGCAATCATCCGCGGGTAACGCGGCCGGGTAAGCTGTCCGGGAACGGGCGCTCTGCCGACCACCACGGGTTGCGAGACCGCACCGCAGGTAGGGCAAAAACGCGCCGCGGGGTCCATCTGTTTTCCGCAATGAGAACAAAACATTTTGAGCGCCTCCGGGAAGTTCCATTTTGCCACATTCCCAGACATCAGTACGCATCCGGGCCAGCCCAGGTTCCCCTGTTCCTCGTTACTTACCCGCGTACGGAGTCTTCAACAGCCGCCGCGCCATCTCGGCCTGCGACTGGTCGCCGCCGCCCGACGAGGCCAGCTGGTAAAGTTGCTGCGCCTTGTCTCGCTGGTGCAGCAGGTCGAACATCTCGCCCGCATTCAACTGAGCGCGCTTGCGCAGCCAGTCGCTGCACTTCGGCTGGTTCGCTGCCTTCACGTAGTGCTCCGCCGCGTCAGCGATATCGTTCTGCCCACGCTCGGTGTCCGCCAGCCCGAACCACGCCATCTGCAACCGTGGGTCGGCGAAGTAACCTGGCCTGGACGCATCCGCCAGTACCTGCTTGTAGAGCGCAATCGCGCCCGGCCCAGTGCCCTCGTCCTTGGTCAGGTTGGCCTCCTCCAGCCGGAACAGGTAGTCGTGCGGATACTCCACCGCCAGTCCATGCTGCACCACGAGCGCCTCGGGATAGCGCGCATCGTGCCGCAGAAACAGCGACAGCACCGTGCGCGATTCGACCGCCGTCACCACCCCGTGTGCAGCCGCTTCGCGCAACATCTGCAGCCCACGTTCCTTGTTGCCTCCAACGCCCACCACGCCCACCACAATGCGCACCCAGCGCGGCAGGCTCGCGACTGCAAACTGCTGAATGCCGATCGCCATCTTCGCGTCGGCATATAGCGGATCGATCTTCAACACCTGCTCGGAGTCATTCCGCGCCGCATATCCCTGCCGTGCCGCAGTCACGTAGCTGTGGTCGACCAGCGTGATGAACGCGGCGTGGATCCCGCGCAGATATCCGCGCGCAAAGTATGCATCTTTGTCATTCGGATTGGCCCGGATGCGGTCGTCGCTCAACTTGATGCCCGTGTTGGTCAGCGACTCGACGCGCTGACGTATCTCGTCCGTGACCGGAACATTCCGTTTCGACGTCAGAAAGGAGTCGTGCGCGTAGTACGTCGTATCCAACAAATCCTGGTGGTACAGCTCGCGAAACACCGTCGCCATCTGCACGTAGCCGTAGGCCATCGGCTCCTGTGGATGCGCCTTCAGGACGGATTCGAAACGGCTGATCGCGCCATCGTAGTCGAGGATGTAGAAGTGCTCGTACCCACTACGCACCACCGGGTCGAGGTTCAAGGGATCGGTATGCTGCGCCGTATCTGTCTTGGTTGGCGCCGCAATCGCACGAGGAACGCCAGCCGCCACTAACGCCATTACCGCGAACAGTGCAAAGCACAGTGCCTGCCCCGGCAATTCCAAGCCGGAAGGCAGTACAACCTGATGGAGCTCTTGTGACGACCGTTTGTGGTGCCCGCTCAATTCGCCTATCCCAATCAATAAACTACACCTCCCGCGTGGGGTAGGTAAGTTCGCTGGAATTTGTCGCCGCGCCAGACCAGACGCATCGGTGGTTTCTACAGTCAACTGCGGCGCGATCAAGTTCTATTCGACGGGTATCCTCGGCGAATTGTGGGCGAGTCCAAGTGTTCTGCGAAATCGAAAGAAGCGATGCTCACACACGTTGCACCGCAGCGGCACCATGCCGATGATGCGTAGGAAAAAATCGAACAGCCGGCGATGGGACCGCCGAATACTGGTTTCACGGCATTTCGGACATGTAGCATTAACCATGGCCAAGATAAGCTCCTGGGCCCTTGCTGGGCTCGGCGAAGTAAGGGTTCAGTGGTGGCGCTCTCGCGTCAATTCAGCAAAAAGTTGCAGTCCCGTGAATCTCCGTGCGAATTCAGAAGTACCACTATGATGCTCCCGCCGCGACGAAATCGCAATGTGGCGGCATAATTTAGGTAGAGTTGCAAACGTGGCCCGACAGACACTTCTCCCACTCCGAGAGATCGTTCTGAGCCACAGAAAACAGTTCGGCCTATGACACGATTTGAACTGCTACACCTGCTCGTCGCCCAAGCTCGAGCAAACGGCTTCGAGTTCCGCAAGTGGTACATCGGCAGGCTCGGCTTGCCCTGGGAGACCACGCGCCAGGCAGTCGAAATGCTGTGCGCCGAGCGCCGCTACTATGCTCTGCTGTTCTCGCATGAGTTCGCATCCAGTTTCTGGAAGGCCGGTGAGCGCATCACCTTCCAGGTGCCGACGCAGACCTTCACGCGACGCAAGGCGGACGGCACCATCGGCACTGTGAGTCGCAAGGCATATACGCGACGCAGTACGCGCGACGACGCTTGGCGGTATCACCTTCGCGAATTGGCTGTCGCCGAAGAACCGCTGCGCTATATGCGCAAGTATCTGCGCGTGGATGAAGATATCGACCCGCAGGACGATGAGTTGGATCTCCCGGGATCCGATCCGGCGATTGCACCGCAAAACCCTCTCGAAAAGCGCACCATCGAGGGAATCGCAATCGTCCCCACACGTCTCACCTAAGACGAGAGAAGTTGCAAGTGTAGTTTTCTAAGGCTTCAGACGGGCCAGCGCCTTGCGCGCTTCCTTCGCCTGCTTGGCCGTCGGATCGAGCTTCAGGCAGGCGCTGTACTCAGCGACCGCTTCATCGCGCTTGTTCAGTTTCAACGCCATCTCCGCCAGCATAAAGTGCGCCTCCGGATCGTCCGGCGCCAGCTTCACAGCATCCTGGCTGCGCATATATGCGCCCTTGATATCGCCGCTATCCACGTAGAAATGCGCGACGTCCAGGTCTTCGCCCTCGCGCTCGTCGTTGGATTGCAGCTTGGTCCCGACCGGATTTACACGATGCAGAATATGCCTGCCAGGGGTTGCCGCAGTGCCTTGGGGACCCTTGTCCGCGAGCGCTGGCGTAACAGGATTGCCATCAGCATCGATGGTAGGCGCGTCTGCGCTGGAACTGCTACTCGAACTCGAATCGCTGCTACTGCTCGCATCCGCTGTTCCAGCGTCCGGGCTGGACGAGGCGCCCGGAAACGGGAACTGTTTACTCGCGCTGGCGGGGGCTTCGGGAGCATTGGGAACTCCGCTCAAGCTGGGAGCCGCCGAGGAGCCACCGCTGGCCTCTCCCGGAAAAGGAAACTTCTGCGCGGTGCTGGGCTTGTTCGCCGGGATAGGAGCAGACGGCGCTCCACACGGGACAGGGTCCGGCGCAACCTTGCACGGCGCAGGGCCGGTATCAGGCTTGCTCTGGGCAGGATCCGGCTTGCTCTGGGCAGGATCCGGTTTGCTCTGGGCAGCGCACGGAACAGCAGCCAGCGCGGCCGTCAACAGCATCACGCCGAAATGTCTCCGCATAGCCATTCCTTCCCCTATCTTAGACGCTTTGGCTGCGATTTTGTTCTGCCAGACAAACCCAGGCGGAAACCTCATCGCATGTTTGTTATAGTCAGCCCATTATGCTTCCAGGTCTAATCATTCGCTCCTCGTCCATCCACGCCGCAGGCTGCTACACCACACGTCCCATCAAAGCAGGAGTCCGCATCTGCGAATACGACGGTCCGCGCTTGTCTAAAGCCGAGGCCGACAGCCGCTACGAAGGCCGCTTCGTGACTTACCTGTTTGCCTGCGGAGACGACCTCGTCATCGACGGCTTCGGCACCGCTATGTTCTTCAACCACTGCTGCGATCCCAACTGCGAGACCGAGCAGGACGCCCAGGGCCGTGTCTACATCTCAAGCATCCGCGACATCGCCGCCGGAGAAGAACTCACCTATGAGTACAACCTGCACGACTCCGACGAGGACAACCAGGACTGCTACTGCGGAGCCACTGTTTGCCGCAACACCATGTTCTCCGACTACGAACTCAAGCGCCGCGCCCGCAAAGCGAAGCGCAAAGCCCCCGCGAACGGGTCCGCCACAAACTCCGCCTAGTGTGCCGAGTCTGATGTTCACATCAAAAATAAGGCTGTCATCCTGGGTGTGCCATCAAGGATGAGGGTGTCATCTTGAGTGCGCTAAGTCTAAAGTTCTCATCAAGAATGAGGCTGTCATCCTGAGCGGACTTCTGTTTCCGCGCTGAAGGCGCGGGATAGTCTAGCCTGGGGTGAAGCCCCAAGTATGCGCAGGCACAGGAGATCGGGCTGAAGGCCCGCGTTAGAATCTGCGAGGAAGAAAACATACACACCCGTCGTTAGGACGCACTTCACTAGTCGTCCGTTAAAATATCCGCGTTGTAGTTCACCAGCAACGCCTTGCCCGGCGACGGAAGCGGCGTCAGTTCGAACCGCCCATTCCCGTCGCCGCGCCGCACACTCCGCGCAGCGGTACAATCAAACTCGCAGATGGCCTACCATGTACTAGCCCGCAAATACCGCCCTCAACGCTTCGCTGACGTGGTTGGACAGGATCACGTCACCGTGACCCTGATGAATGCGCTCACCCAAAACCGCATCGCTCACGGCTACATCTTCAGCGGCCACCGCGGCATCGGCAAGACCACCATCGCCCGCATCCTGGCCATGGCGCTCAACTGCCGCAACACCATCGGCAGCCAACTCCGCCCCACCGCCGAGCCCTGCGAAGTCTGCGAATCCTGCACCGAAATCCGCGCCGGCAATGCGACCGACGTCATTGAGATTGACGCTGCCACCAACCGCGGCATCGACGATATTCGGGAACTCCGCGATGCAGCCCGCTACCGCCCGTCACGCGATCGCTTCAAGATCTACATCCTCGACGAGGCGCACCAGATCACCGACGCCGCCTTCAATGCGCTGCTCAAGACTCTCGAGGAGCCGCCCGCCCACATCGTCTTCATGATGGCAACCACGCAGCCTGAAGACATCCCGCAGACCGTCCGCTCGCGCTGCCAGCACTTCAGCTTTCACGCGGTCAAGCTGGTCGACATTCTCGGGCAGCTTCGCAGCATCGCCGATGCAGAAGGCGTCCACGCCGATGAAGCTGCGCTCTCCCTGCTGGCCGAGGCAGGCGACGGCTCCATGCGCGACGCACTCTCCATCATGGATCAGGCCATCGCCTCCGCCCCCACCGAGCCCGCAGCCGATGGCACCGCCGGCCACGCCCGCCTCGACGCTGCGCAGATTCGCGAACTCATGGGCACCGTGCCCAATGCCGTCTTCGAGCGCATGATGGAGGCCGTCAACGCCAACCACTCCGCAGAGGTGATGACGGTCGCCAACCAGTTACTCGATGCTGGTAACTCGCCCGCGCAGCTCGCGCGCCAGTGTGTCCGCTACCTGCGCAACGCGCTCATCGCCAAGATCGCAGGACTCTCGCCCGAAGGCGAAAACGCGCAAGGCGTGGGCGCCGAACTGCTACAGATCTCGCCCGACGAGCAGCGACGAGCAGCCCGCACCGCCGCCCTCTTCGGCGAAGAAGAACTCACCCGGTTCCTGCAGGTGATGCTGCGCACCTTCGACGAACTTGGCTACCGTCAGGAACAGCGCTTCCACTTCGAACTGGGCCTGCTAAAACTGGTCCATCTGCGCCGCCTGCTGCCGATCGAGGAAGCTCTCAGCCAGTCAACGCCAGAAGGCGCAACCTCAACCGCCCGGCGAACGCAGCTCGCAAAAACTCCAGGTGCCCCCTCCATGACGGGGCATCATCCCGGCATGGGTGGGATCGAATCCCAACGCGCCACAAAACCCGCCTCCCCATCCGCTCCAGCCAAACCTGCATTCTCCCCGTTCGAGCAGGATAAGTCCCGCCGCCGCCCCGAAGGCGCCAGCGGCCCCATCAGCGTCTCCGCCGTAGCACCACACCCCATCACCGAAACCCGCGGCGCCACCGCCGTCTCCGTAGTTCCCGCCTCTCGGCCAGTACTCGAAGTAGTGCCTACACCGGCAGCGCTGCAACCTGCCCCCTTAATCCCGCCAGCCTCACCCGTGCCGCCGACGCCAATCTCGATCGCCGCAGGCGCCGCAGACCTTCAGCAAGCCGCCGTCGACACTCTCGCCGCCGCCAAACTAACCTCCGCTGCCGATGCCCTGGCCGATGCCGTCTGGACCATCGCCAACGGCGAGGCCAGCGTTCAAACCGAACTATCGCCGATGATGCTGCCCATCGTCATGAACGCTGAAGCCGAAAAGATCACACGCGCCGCCCTCCGCGCCGCCGGCATCCTCAAGATGATCCTGTTCCCCGGCGTCCCCGCGCCCGCCGCAGAAAATAAATCTCGCCCGGCACGCTCCGGCTCGGTCCAGGCCAAGGCACTCGAGCATCCCATGGTGCAGCACGCCCAGAAGCTCTTCCAGGCCGAGATCCAAACCGTAATCGACCTCCGCGAAAATGACTAATTGCAGTGCCGAATTGTCATTCTGAGCGCAGCGAAGAATCCCCGTATTTGTACTTTCTCTAAGGAATCAAGCCATGAACTTTTCCGATCTCGGCAACATGAAAGAAATGATGTCCCAGGCCCGCGAAATGCAGGCGCAGATGGAGCAGAAGCTCGCCTCCACCATCGTCGAAGCAGAATCCGGTGGCGGCATGGTCAAGGTCCGCATGAACGGTAAGAAAGAGGTTCTGCGCCTCACCATCGAGCCCACCGCCCTCGGCTCTACCAGCGGCGACATCGAGCTGCTTGAAGATCTCATCGCCGCAGCCATCAACGAAGCCGGCCGGCGCGCCGACGAGGCCATGAAATCCTCCGTAGCCGGAATGATGGGCGGACTCAACCTCCCCGGCCTCGAATAGCAACTGGAGCAGCCCATGGCGCGATTCGCCGAACCAATGACCCGCCTCATCGACGAGCTGCGCAAGCTGCCTGGCATCGGGACCAAAAACGCCCAGCGCCTGGCCTTCCACGTCCTGCGCTCCAGCGACGCCGACGCCCGCGCCCTGGCCGACGCCATCCTCGTCCTCCGCGCCAAATTACACCTCTGCTCCATCTGCAATAACATCACCGACGTCGATCCCTGCGGCTACTGCACCAGCGCCATCCGCGACCAGCACATCCTCTGCATCGTCGAAGAGCCCACCAACATCGCCACCATCGAGAAGACCCGCAGCTACAACGGCGTTTACCACGTACTCCATGGCACGCTGTCGCCCATCGGCGGCATCGGGCCTGAGCAGCTTCGCATTGCCAACCTCCTCACTCGCCTGACCCCGCCAGCGTTCTCCTCGAACGGCAGCGCCGGTCCCGCCAGCACCACCGCGGAAGAGACCCCCGACGGCTCAGTCGAGATCGACCCCATCGCCCTGAACGCGGAGGTTCTGGATCCCTACCCCATTCGCGAAGTCATCCTCGCCACTTCGCCCACCACCGAAGGCGAGGCCACCGCCGCCTTCCTCGCCGACGAGATCCACCGCATCGCGCCCGGCCTGCGCGTTACCCGCATCGCCACCGGAGTCCCCGCCGGCTCTGACATCGAATACGCCGACGAAGTAACCATGACCCGAGCCCTCGAAGGCCGTCGCGACTTCTAGTTCGTTTGCAGGTAAGTCGACCCACACTGGGACGAGCCCGTGTTCGTCCCCGAAGCTGCCTCTAGAAGATTTGCGGACGCCAGCCCCATGAGGTAGCCGATTTTTTGGCTTCCGTTGGCTAATCGCAAGTGAGAAGGTATACGCTGATGCCCTGCCTGTAAGCTCGCAGTCACGCTGGAAATGCTGCCACCTGTCCCTAAATCCATGTCGAAAGAGGAAATAAGTTGACCCGACTCATCAAAATCGTTCTCATGGCCGCCATCGCCGCAAGCCTCCTGTACTCCAACACAGCCGTCGCCCAGGGCAATCTCGACGGACTCTATTTGATGACCCAAACGTCCGGGTCCGACCTTGAGACCGCGACCTACCTCTTCCACAATGGCACTCTGGTGAAGAATCCCATCAGTTCCTCACGCACCCCAAACCTGGATGCCGAACGCGCAATCCATCCCAACGATGTCGGTACCTACAGGCTGCAGGGCGGCCAACTTACTTTTACGTTCCCTAACGGCAGCCGGCAAGCTCCTTTGGAGCAGATGAACGGCGGCTTTGGCTGGGACGGCCGAATCTTCAGCCCGGTTGAAGTGTTTAAACCCGGCGCCACCCTCGACGGCACCTTCACAGGCGGTAACAGTGTCGGCGCCTACACCCTCGTGTCAAACTCCGACATCACCTTTCACCCAGATGGCACTTACGAAAGCGGAACAGTTACTTCCTTCGACTCGAAGGGCAGAAAGAGTGAGGTTACCGGAGGCTCGCAACGCAGTGAACATGGCAGATACCGCATCGACGGGACAGCGCTCCACATGACCCCGGACGGGGGCAAGGAATCCGTATTCAGCACCTTTCCCTGGGACGACGGAACGACAGGCCCCGCTCCTCGCGCTATCTACTTCAGTGGTATCATGATGACCCGGGTACGATAAACTTTAGGCGCTAAACGACGCTAGGCACGATCAAACTGCCGCCCGTCATATCCTTCGGTTGCCCCATCTTCAGCAGCCCAAGCATCGTCGGCGAGATGTCCCGCAAGCTGCCATCCGACCGCAGACTCAGCGTGCCCGTCGGCGCATCGTTTACAAAAATGAACGGCACCGGATTGGTCGTATGCGCCGTGTGCGGCCCGCCCGTTACCGGATCGAGCAGCATTTCCGCATTGCCATGGTCCGCCGTAATCAAAAGCGAACCGCCGCGCGCCTTTACCGCCTGGTAGACGCGCCCAAGTTCGCGGTCGACCGTTTCGACCGCGCGAATCGTAGGCTCAAGTTTGCCCGAGTGGCCCACCATATCCGCATTCGCGAAGTTCACGATGATCACGTCGAACGCGGTATCCGCTACCGCCTTGATCACCGCATCAGCGATTCCAGCCGCCGACATCTCGGGCGCGAGGTCGTACGTCGCCACCTTCTGCGATGGCACCAGCGCACGATCCTCGCCGCCAAACGGCTTTTCAATTCCACCGTTGAAGAAGTAGGTCACATGCGCGTACTTCTCCGTCTCCGCCACGCGCAGATTGCGCAGATTCGCCTGCGCCATCAGGTGCGCCAGCAGATTGTCCATTGACTCCGCTGGTATCACAATCGGCAGCTTGTAGTTCTTGTCGTACTGCGTCATGCAGACGTAACGCAGCCCGCTCGGCACATGGCTCTTCGGAATCTCAACGTCAAGTTCGGCAGCCTTCGGCAGGTCGGCCCCAGCGTTCGCCGTGAGCCCTGAGTTCCTTGCCAGGACCCGCGTAATCTGCCGCGCGCGGTCCGCACGGTAATTGAAATTGATCACAACATCGTTGTCGCGGATCGGTCCTACAGCATGACCCGCGGCATCGACCACCGTGAACGGAGGAACGAACTCGTCCGTGACGCTGCTGTGGTACAGCTCCTTCATCCGCACGACGGCGTCGGCATACGTCCCGCCCTCGGGATGTCCGGTCACCAGGGCATCAAACGCCTGCTTCTCCTTCTCCCAGCGCAGGTCGCGGTCCATCGCGTAGTAGCGTCCGCTGACACTGGCCAGCGCACCAACGCCAATCTCGCGAAATTTCTGCTGCAACTCTTCGACGTAGCCAACGCCACCCGTTGGCGACGTGTCGCGGCCGTCCATAAAGGCATGCACAAAGACGCGGGGTAGCTTATTCAGCGCGGCCAGTTTGAGCAGCGCATAAAGATGTCGCACATGCGAGTGAACGCCTCCGTCCGAGAGCAGCCCGATCAAGTGCAGCGCGCCGCCTTTCTCCTGCGCCGCCGCAACCGCCGCCAGCAGTGTCGGATCGGTAAAGAAGCTGCCATCCATGATCGCCAGGTCGATGCGCGTCATGTCCATGCGCACGATCCGTCCGGCGCCTAAATTCAGGTGGCCGACTTCGCTGTTACCCATCTGCCCGTCCGGCAGGCCAACGAAGTGGTCGCTGGCATGCAGCAGCGTGTTGGGGAAGTTCTTCAGCAGCGAATCGTAAACCGGTTTGCGCGCCAGTGCGATCGCGTTGCCGCGCGTGTCGGCCCGGAAGCCCCAGCCATCAAGAATTGTCAGAACAATTGGTTTTGCCATGTGTAAAGTCAGAATAACAAGACTCCCACAAATAACGTGTGAGGCCGGTCACTTAACCACACGTGCGCATGCGACATGACCTGAACACAGCGGAGCCGCACTGCAATCGTGCACAGTGCGGCTCCTTTCTTCTGTTCCCTGTTCCCGATTTCAAGCGTAGCTTGAGACGCTCTTCGCATTGCGCGCGCCGCGTTCCTTGCTGATCTGCTCCACGTAGCCGCTGTCCTTCAGTGCTGCAAGCGGCTCAGCCGGAATTTTCCGAGCCTCGCGCCACTCCTTCACGATCGGCCGCACGTCGGTCCAGAACGCGCCCCGCAGCGTCTCTTCGGCCGCCACCAGGTCGCACGATTGCTGCAGAGCCGCAAGCTTGTCGTGATCGACCAACGCAGCTTTGGCAAACAGCTCCTGCGCCATCACCACCGTCTGCACCATCGCCTCGACCTTGCCCTTCAAGTTGTGGCTCTGGTCGATCATGTAAGCGATTCCGCCGGTCGCCTTCGCATCCGGGCAACTCAGAATTTCGTGGAAGATGCGAAACACCTGATACGGGTCGATCGAGCCAAGCGTTAGATCGTCGTCCGCATACTTGCGATCGTTGAAGTGGAATCCGCCCAGCGCGTCGCAATGCAACAGCCAGGTCACAATCTGCTCGATGTTGCAGCCCTGGAGATGATGCCCGGTATCTACCAGCACCTTGGCCTTCGGGCCCGCGCGGCGGGACAGTTCCAGCGCCATGCCCCAATCCGCGATGTCGGTGTGATAGAAGGCCGGCTCAAAAGGCTTGTACTCCACCAGCATGCGCTGTTTGTCGCCAAGCGCCGCGTGCGTGGATGCCAGAACCTCTTCCATCCACTCAATCCGCTTGCGAATCGATTGCGTGCCGGGATAGTTCGATCCATCGGCGATCCACAACGACACGTCCTTGTCGCCTAAGGCTCGGCCAATGTCAACCGAGTCGAGCAAGTGCGCCAGCGCGTTGCCGCGAACCTCCGCGCTCGGGTTGCAGATGGAGCCATACTTATACTCCTGCGCCTGGAAAAGGTTTGGGTTGATCGAACCCGCTCCAACGCCGAACTTGCTCTCCAGCCGCTTGATCTCGGGAACATCTCCCTTGCCGTTGGGCAGGTCCCACAAAACATGCAGCGCGACCGTCGGGCTTGCGCCGGTCAGTTTGTTTACCTGCGATGCGTCGGAGAACTTCTCCTCCAGCGTCGTCGCCGCGCCTGCCTGCGAGAACTTGCCGAACCGTGTTCCGGTATTGGCGAAGCCCCACGATGGGACCTCGATCCGGAAGCCGTCCAGCGCCGAAAAAACCCTCTCCGTCGCACGTGCGCCGGTCCCCGCCCCATTCAATCCCATCGCAGATCCCTCAAAACTTCAATTACGGAAATATACTCTCTATTGAAATAGCCTTGGAAGTCATCTTCCGAATTAATTCGAAAACCCCGAAAATGGAACGCTATGTCGTCAAGATTACATCGAGAAACCGCGGCCCATGCACTCCCTTGATCCGCGTCATCTCGATGTCGGCCGTCGCCGAAGGCCCCGAAACAAACGTCGTCGCTACCGCTGCTGTCGCCTGCAGCAGGCCCATCGCCTCAGGCACCGTCTCCACCACATCGGCGGCACGAACTACGCATAGATGGTAGTCCGGAATTAAAGTTGGCGCGCGCCGTCCCTGCCCCGGGACATTCTGCAGCACAATCGTTCCAGTCTCCGCGATGGCCAGCGTCGACGCAGTCAGCACACCCTCGAATCCGTCGAGTTCAGCCGACGTCATGCCCTGGTCGACGACGAAATCGAACCCAGCCGGAAGCACCTCGCCCAGCGCCTCTACCAGGCCCGCCGGAATCACGATGCGACGTTTCCCGCGCTCCGCGAGCAATGTCCCGATCTCCGCGCCTACATCGCCAGCCTTCACGCGCACCACGGTCGCGTCGTAATCACGCAGTCGCTCTTCCAGCATCTCCAGGAGCGCCCCACGCTCCAGCGACGCCGTCCGTTTGTAGCTCCGCGGTAGTGCGTCCCACTGGCCGCGAATCGCTGCAGAATCGGCCGCCGTACCGCCGATCGCTGTGCGTATGCGCCGCAGTACTTCTTCGCGCGAAGAAACCACCTCAGCGGCCATCGTTCGATCCCCTTCCAATTCCGTTGCCCGAACCTGCGCCAGTGGCAGCGCCGGGCACCTTGTCTTCGGCCCGTCGGCCCGCGCCATCTTCTCCGCGCTGCTCAAACCACTCCCGGAACGTCTGCTTCGGCATCACATGCAAATCGCGCACCTGCGTCCATCCGCCTAGCATTCCCGGCAGCCAGTCGATCCAGCTCTCGCCCTGTCCATCCTTCCGCCCCAAAGGCAGTTCGCCAACACGACCAAGCTTCTGTGCGACGCGAAACACTTTTTCGCTTTGAAAGACTTTCGCTACCGCCTTCAGCGCCATGACTTCCGGGTTGGCGAGAATGTGGAACCCCGAGGACTGCTGCTTCACCACCTTGTTGCGCAGATGAATCAGCACCTCGGGAATATTGATCTTCACCGGGCATACCTCGTAGCACGCCCCGCACAAGCTGGACGCGTAAGGCAAGCTCTGCGCGTGGTGCATCTCCATCAATTGCGGAGTCAGGATCGCACCAATCGGCCCAGCATACACGCTGCCGTACGCATGGCCGCCGGTCTGCTGATACACCGGGCACGCGTTCTGGCACGCACCGCAGCGGATGCAATGCAGCGTCTGGCGAGACTCCTCATCCGCCAGAATCTCGCTGCGCGCATTGTCCATCAGCACTACGTGAAAGCTTCGCGGCCCATCGCCCCCGCGGTCCGGACCAGCCGGATCGACGCCTGTCCAAATGGAGTTATACGGATTCATCCGCTCGCCAGTGGCGCTGCGCGGAAGCAATTGGAACATGACTTCCAGATCCTGAAACGTCGGCACCACCTTGTCGATGCCCGCCACCGAGATCAACGTCTCCGGCAGCGTCAGGCACATGCGCCCGTTGCCTTCGCTCTCGACGATGCAGACGCCGCCTGTCTCCGCCACCAGAAAATTCGCGCCGCTGACGGCCGTCTTTACCCGCAGGAACTTCTCCCGCAAAAACTTTCGCGCCGCATCCGCGAGATCCTGCGGCGTCCCACCCAACTCCGGCAGGTTCATCTCGCGGCGAAATATCTCGCGAATCTGCGCGCGGTTCTTATGCAGTGCAGGCACCACGATATGCGAGGGCTGATCGTGCCCAAGCTGGATAATCAGCTCCGCAAGATCGGTTTCATAGGCGTGAACTCCCGC
>JALYIG010000094.1 GCA_030775885.1 Acidobacteriota bacterium
AGTTAGCACTAGGCCAACCCCCCGACTGGGACCTCGGTATTCCGCAAAGATGTGCCCGTCACTGTCATACAGACGAGCGTCCAAGACGTGAGGTTCGGTTGCGAGCGCGCCGAGCATCTGGTCGGCAGTCGCTTGATCGTTGAACGCCAGGGAGGCAGCTGTATTTGCACCGAGGGTATCGGCCAGCGCGGTCAGTTCGTGAACCGAACTAGCGCGATAGTTCTGGCGCTCATAGATCCCGAATCCGAACGAAGCAAGCAGGACGGCGAGCGCGCTGGCGGAGAGGATGAGGAGGATCAGATTGGCACGGAGAGAAAAATCTCTAATGTGCATAGCTGGACTTTCCCGCATATGTCGCCGTGCTGTGAGTCACCGACGTGGCAAGGAGCAAAAGCCGCGAGCTGATTCTGAGGTGTGAGGATTCGGCGCTATTGGTGTTGATGTCGAAGCGGATCTTGTCTCCGTCGAGGTGGAAATGGATCATCCCTTCATCCGAAATGAAGTCGTCCGTTTCTCCTACCGTGAGGACCGGCAGGTCATGCACGCCCCGAAGGACTGCGGCCTGGCGTCGGCTTTCGTCACGGCTTAGGAACAGAATGTTGCAACCCTCAATACCCTGCCGCTGGTCAAGCATGCGGACGTGCAATACCCGAACTCCGACTGGCTTTCCCTCGATCGTATTCTGTAGTTCCTTGCGACGTGGCTCATCGTCGAAAATGCAAAGGCTGATGGATTGATCTCCAGCATTCAACTGCTCCGGCAGGCCACTCCACCAACTGGGTAAAGTGAAAGAGAAACGCGGCCTTGACCTGGTACTCCTCAGCGCTGCCTTGTGCGCCGGCAGGCTTCACTTCGCCTGAGCCAAGCAGCGCCACGCAGAGCAGCACAACAATCTGCGCAGGTATACAGGTGCGCCCACGAGCAATCCCGACTGCCGAATTGTTCTGTGTGCAATGCAAGAGAGGCCTCCGGCCTAGAACGACCACGTAATCTTGGCGTAGGCGGCTCGCCTCATCAGGTCGGTCTGGACCGAGGAACTCGACCGGCGTATTCCGGGTGAATATCTTTCAAAAGGTTTTGCCCCACCACGCTCATCGAGACGCGCTCTCCCACCTGCCAGATCAAGCCTGTGTCGACACGGGTGTATGAAGGAATGGACACCGCGGGCAGACGGTTGACGAAGTACGCGGAGGTGTTCCACTGGAGGTTATGGGGAAGACGCACGCTGGACCGCAACTGTGCTTGATGGTCGGGGGTGCCACCCTCGTTGCCAAAAGCGTCTGTAAAGTCCTGGCTGCCGGCGAATGGATGCAGGTGCATGGAGAAGAATGAATAGCCAGGATTCAAGGTCCAGAAGCTTGTCACTTTCCAGTCTGCGAAAGAGTTCAATGCCGTGGGTTTCTCCGTGCAGACCGCTGCCGAAGTAACTCGGAATGAGCAGATGCACCGGTGCGGGATTCGTCTCGATGCTTATTGTTCCCGGTTCCACCGAATCCACATCGCGATAGCGGTTGTAGAAGACAGTTGAATCTACCGAGAACTTGCTGGTCCAGGCATTCCGATACCCCAGTTCGAAGGCCGTAAGTCGCTCGTTCTTCTTGTTTGGATCCCCGAACAAGCTGACCAGCATAGGCAAGGTCCCGGGTCCGGAAAGGGCGGCGTAATTAACTCGGATGTCGGCGTCGGCGCGGGGAGGAGTGCGGTCCTCCCCGGAGATTGCGCTCCAAAGCATGTTCTTGCTGTCCGGGGTCCACACCAGGCGTGCGGTTGGTTGGAAATCGAATCCGGTGAAGTCATTGTGCTCGACTCGCGCCCCAGGGCTTAGGTGAACACGGTCGCGCCGGATGGCAATCTCGTCTTGCGCAAACAAACTGAAGAGGTGGGTGCGGCGGTCACTAGGAGTGAAGACGATTCGCAGGGTGGGGTCTGTATCATCCGAACTGACACGGTAGCCAAGTCCCCAAACGATATCCTGTCGTGCCCCCCAGAAGAAATGGTGCTGAAAATCAATGTCGAAGGTCTCTAGACCAATGGAGTAGGTAGAATCGCCGCGGTTTGTACGGTCGAAGTAAACCTGGAGCGAAGTATCCGATCTCGCGGAGATGGTGCGATCCCATCGGCTGAGCAGGTTCCAGCCCGAGTAGATGTCGTGCAGGGCGACCGTAGCGGTTACCGGCGGCAGCAGCGAAACCGGCGTGGTGGCCATCTCGCCGGCATTGCCCCGGTTCGTCTCTCCCTCGGTAGTGAGGGAATCCTTCGCGGAGAGGGTGGTATCAGTGCGAAATCCACCTTGGACGAGGCGCCAGTCGTCCTGGCCGTCGAGTCCGCTGAAGGTTGGTAGACTGTCGTTGTGGAAGCCTTCTGCATAGACGCGATACGCTCCGAGGCCGCGAACCCTCCCTCCGTAGCTAATCGTCTCCGATCCGGTACTGATGCTTCCTACGCTTGCAACGACATAGCCGCCCTGAGTATTCTCGGCACTGCGGGTAATGATGTTGATCACGCCGTTCATGGCGTTCGATCCCCATACCGCGGCACCGGGGCCGCGGATCACTTCGATACGCTCGATCGTGTCGAGAGGAATGTTTTGGGTATCCCAGAAGACACCTGCAAAGGTCGGGGTATATACCGTGCGGCCATCCATCAGGACGAGGAGCTTATTCGAGTACTGCCCGTTGAAGCCGCGAGCTGTGATCGCCCACTTGCTGGCGTCGATTTGGGCAACATCAAGGCCGGGAACCATGCGCAATAGATCTGGGATGTTGAGTGCGCCGGACCTGCCAATGTCTTCCCGCGATATGACAAAGACAGCTGCGGCGGCTTTGGGTTGCGCAGCGTCCATGCGTCACGAATCGACCAGTGAATGGCGTCCGGTCGCGAACTTGAAGGGCGCGTGGGTCTTCGGGATGCCTCCGTACATCGTGATCCCGGTAGCCGTGACGCCGCACAGAGGCGGCTGTGCCCGGGAGGCGGAGACGATTGGGCCTAGGCGAAGATGCGGCGGAAGGGTCGACGAGTTTCCGAGGCGGGGAACTCATGTGGTCGCATGGCCAGAAACTGTCCCACCGTCACCACGCTGCGCTTCGGTGATACCTTCGGTAAACTCAGTGGGAAATGGGGCACCCTGACTTAGCCGAGGTGGGCCGAGCGAGGCTTGTTGGAGTCGTGGGAGGTCAGGCAGCGGCGGAATGGAGCGGCTGGAGCTTCGCGATTTCTTTCTCCAGGGCTTCGCACTCTTCGCGGTCCATGATCATGCTGGCTGCGGAGCAGAGCTCCGTGAGGAAGTCGTACGGTATCTGTGCGGGCGGCAGGGGTGCGTTGCGGCTGTCCTTGAGTGAGGTGGTCTGAGCAAGGTCAGTGAGTTTCAAGGCCATTTCAGCGTCGTCGAGCATCATAACTTCTCTGCTCTTCCGGAAGCGGGGTTTCTGCACTGAGATTGGTCTCATGAAAGGATCTCCTAACAGTTTGATGGAATCCTTGGCAAGAATGTTGCTTGCTGCAGAAATGGACCGGACCTGCCCTACAACTTATATGGCCCCGGACGACGTTAAATGCGTTCTCAACGGCGGCTGGGACTATACTTAACTTCATCGCCCTAGGGCTTGCACCTGTGCTTGAGGCACTCGATTCCTGCCTCGCACGTTTTCACAGGCTTGATCCACTTCCTGCCGAACCTTCCTCCCAACCACTGGGCTGACGATCTCATTCGTCAGCGATGCCATTGCCTATTTTGGCAAATTTCACGACGAGGTTTTTTTCGATTCCATGCGTATTGCATCTGTAGGTACTGCATTCCCCCCGCATCGCTATCCTCAAGCGGTTATAACAGAAGCCCTGATCAAGCATTTGCCGGACAGACTGACGCTCCCAGCAGTGATGAACCGCCTCCATTCGAACTGCGGCGTTGACTACCGCAGCATTATGTATCCGCTGGAGACACTGGGGACGCTCTCCGGTTTTGGAGCAAGCAACGACTTGTGGATCAAAGGCGCTCTCGAACTCGGGCAGCAAGCCATACAGAGAGCTCTGGATCGAGTAGGCCTCACTCCATCCGATATCTCCGCCATCTTCTTTACCTCGGTCACCGGCATCGCCTGCCCAAGTATCGACGCCCGTCTCGTCAACTTGATGGGCTTTCCCAGGAACATCAAGCGCACCCCCATCTTCGGTCTGGGCTGCGTTGCCGGAGCCGCGGGCATCTCGCGCGCAACCGATTATGTGCGCGCGTTCCCCAAACAGTACGCGCTACTGCTTTCGGTCGAACTTTGCTCCCTGACCTGGCAGCAGAACGACTATTCAATGGCCCACATGGTCGCCAGCGGATTGTTCGGAGACGGCGCCGCCGCCGTCGTTCTCGCCGGGGAAGAGACGGCGCTCGCAGCCAAGCCCACCAGCGTCCAGAACCCCTGTCCGCGGGTGGTGGATACCCTGTCGACGTTTTATCCGGACACGGAGCACCTGATGGGGTGGAACATCAACCACACCGGCTTCAACATCGTGCTCTCAGCGGACGTTCCCGAACTGGTTAGAACCCAACTCCGCGGTACTGTCGAGGGCTTTCTCGCCAGCAACGGACTGAGTATGGGAAACATTTGCAGTTACATTTTCCATAGCGGGGGACCGAAGGTTCTCCTGGCGATGGAGAGCGGCCTGAATCTTCCGGAAGGCGCGCTGTGCGCATCGTGGAACAGCCTTCGCCAGAGGGGAAATCTTTCCTCCGCCTCGGTTCTTACTGTGATGCAGGATTTTCTGTTGAACCGTCCGGGAAGCCCCGGCTGCTACTCCATGATGGGCGCCATGGGCCCCGCCTTCTGCTCTGAACTACTTTTGCTGCAGTGGTAGCAGTCGATTCAGCCTGCTCCTAAGGAGCGAAAAATACAATTCCAAAACGTCCAGCCGGGAGCCATTACGGCTCCCGATTGAATGGAAGTTGAGCCCTGAAGATTAGGTCCGGATCAGTTTGCCACGTGCAATTGCGGCCAGCCCAAAAATTTAGGATTTCGATGGCCTCTGTGCGTCCCGCTAATCAACAGGCTTTGTGTGGTTCTCATCGACCGGGTCTGACGATTGCAGCAGACAGCGAGGGATTGAATAAACCCTGAAGCTCAAGCCAGCCTACGGTACAACTGGTCACGCGCCTCCTAAGACGAGAAGGATTTTGCAGTACAGGACGGCCTGAGCGACCGCAGTCCGGCGTCAATCGGTCGACTTCGAATCGCGGATCCAGACGAAGTAAGTTCCCCCGGAGTAACTTGCCCAAATGGTCGTCTCCGCGCCCACGTCGGATTGAACCGTCTTCCCGTTGCTGGAGAGGCTGTCATAGAAGCCCCCGACGCTGTTGTAAGTGCTCACATCCGCGGTCACTGCCCAGATTGGATTCATCCATAGAGTCCCAAATTTTATTGCTATCGCCACCTTGGGGCCAACCCCGCCCGGCTTGTAAGAAAAGCTCAAAGCATATTCGAATTCAAACGATTGATCGAACTGGAAATGGTATAGCCCCACCCCGTAGAGCTTTCTGCCCGGTTGGGTTGGGTCGTCAAATGTCGCCGGAATTCGATGGTTTTGTGAAGCGTGTTTCCCAAAATCGGCGGTCGCCGGATAGCCTACCTGCGATCCGGCCACTGGCGCGGAGTCCACCAGATCCAAGGGGGTCGGGAGGCTGTTGACGATCGGGATGCGATAGTACGGTGATCCCGTTGGCCCCAAACCCAATGGATGCATCAGATCTTCGATGTTCGCAGAGGTTGCGCCCTGAGGCAGGTTCTTGTGGCCCTTTCGCGTATTGATTTGGAGACTTCCAGTCTGGGATGCAGTCTTCAACTGTTGCGCAAGCGGATCCGCCAAAAGGGTGACTGAGATCGGATTTCCGTTCGTGTCGCTCATTGCGTTCTCTCCTGTTCGATTTGCATCACTGCCCACCGCCTGGACCAAAGCCAGGGAAGTTGCCAGGATCATCCGGATCGTCTGGATCATCTGGCCCCGGGGGATACCATGCCTTCGGGTCGGGCAGATCCGGAAACTTGATCACCTGGTCGGGCATCACTACTGTGGGGTTCACCGTTGTTGCGTTGGCGCTCAAAATGAATGCCTGCAGGTCCGCGTCGGGATAGAACGCGCTGGCAAGGCTGGTCCAGGTATCGCCCGCCTTAAAAGTGTAGGTTGTTGTCGGAGAGCCATCCTTGAGATCGGGAATCCCAATCGTCTCCCCCGTCTTGATCCATTTCGGCTTCGTCTGCTGGCCGTTGGCGGCAAAGATATTGCTGGCGTAGCTTTCGTCCCCCAACTGGGCTTTCGCGATCGAAGCCAGTGTGTCCCCGCTTTGCACCGTATAGGTATTGGCGGTCACGGACGTCCCGTCGAGATCGGGGATGATCAGGACCTGGTCTTTGTCGATCAAGGAAGCGTCGGCAAACGTCGAGGGGTTCGCTTTGACGATGTAATAGAACAAATCATCGTAGGTATAAAAATACGTCCGGGCAACGTCGATGAGGGTGCTGCCGGGCATGGTGGCATTGGCAGGATCCACGGTGGCAGTGCGGAACAACATCGTGTCCCGGACCTTCTTCCATGTGTCGACGGTTTCGTAAAACTTATCGATGTCCTCTTTCTTGACCCCGTCTAAGTCATAAAGATCGGTGAACTTCTGCCAATAGTAGGCAACTTTGCTGCCGATCATGAGGTCCAGCATCGCCCATTGCATCGTGGCGTCCCCGCTCGACGGGTCCGTCTTGGTCCCCGACTCGGAATCTTCGACCCAGAAATTCTTGTTGCCGTCGTCCTTCAACGTGATTTGCGAGTATGGAGCGAATACTTGCAGATTCCGATCCTCCCAGTTCGCCTTGAGCTTGGCGTATTTCCCATCTCCCTCACATTCCGCGATCAGCGAATTTACGACCTCGACCAGCGTGTGGACCGGCACCCGGGGTTCTTCTCTCCAGTCCTGCCAGCTAGGCAGTGGATTTGACAGGCTGGTGTCGGGCTTGATCGGCTCTTCCGCAGGATAGGCAGCGCGGTGGGCGGCGCTCTTGGCCATCCATTTTTCCTCCTCAAGCCAATAGTCATGGTAGAGCAGGCTGGCACGGACCTCCTTTCCCCAATTCCAGGTCACCGAGCACTTCAGATAGGAGACCATCAAGCTGCCAATCAAGGAGTACAAACCGAATTTCTTGGAAGCACTGGTGGGGCTCGCAGCGAGATCGTTCATAAAGACCTGCGCCTGGTCGTAGGCTGACTTAGGATCTAACCAGTTGTAGTAATCGGTGGCTTTCGCCACGTAATCCGTACCGCTCGAATCCTTGATGAATTCGTAACCCTTGGCGTCGATCTTGAGCTTCGTCATCTGTTCAAAGTTTTCGCAAAGGTTGTGGATCCGCATAAAGAGATCGGACGAATCGGCTTTGATCTTCGCCTTGTCCAGCGAAGCGTCAAATGCGTCGATCAAATCCTGCTTGGCGTTGTCCAAATCCTGCGCGGTGACGGTTCGGAACTGCGACGGTATCTGGC
>JALYIG010000095.1 GCA_030775885.1 Acidobacteriota bacterium
TTGCATCATATTCCCCGTGTTCCGCAGTTGCTCATCCCACTGGCGATTGTTCTTCTCTGCTCAAGCTGCGGAGGCAAGAGTGCAAATGCCGGGGGAGGCGGGAGCACTCCCGCGCCTTCGATCACGATCTCCGCTTCGCCGGGCACCATAACCCTCGGCCAGTCGAGCACACTCACGATCAGTTCGACGAACGCGACAAGTTGCACTGGTTCGGCAGCCTTTACGACTACTCCACCGTGCAATGGAACAATTGTTGTTACGCCTACTACAACTGGCACGATCAATTATGTTGTAACCGCCACGGGACCCGGCGGAAATGCAAGCTCGACCGCAGCAATGCTAGTAAATCCGGTGCTTCCCACGATCGCTTCTGTAATTGTTTCGCCGGCAACCACGTCTGTAACGACGGGGCAGACGGTACCCCTAACCGCAACAGTCACGGGAACTGGAGCATTCAGCTCCGCTGTCACATGGACAGTCGTTGGCGGCGGATCGATCACTCCTTTGGGCGTGTTCACCGCTCCATCAACTGCTGCAACAGTCACGGTGACTGCAACGTCGACGCAAGACCCTACAAAGTCCGGCTCGGCTAGCATAACGGTGACGGCACCTGCTCCAACGGTATCGTGCACTCCAACGTCCCTTACGACAGCGGACACCGCACTTTGCACCACGGTACCCCAGAACCTCGGTTCTGGAATAACGTGGTCCTCAAGCAGTGGCACCATCTCAACGGCGGGGGTATTTACCCCACCAGCTCCGGTTAGTGGAATTGCTACGATAACCATCACAGCAACCTCGTTCCAAAACCCAGCCATATCCGCCTCGACGACGGTGACGGTGACTCAAGCGGTGCCGCTGTTAACCTCTGTTGGTTTGCCTGGCGCGATGTATTTCGATGTATTTGGTGGTCCCATTATCTTCCAAATCTATGGTTCGGGCTTTGATGCCACAACCACGGTAAGCGGAAGTCCAGCTAGCGTGTCAAAAGTGCAACTCGTCAACTCTGGACAAATCACCGCCTTCATAAGCATAAACAGCGGCTACTCTCTCGGAACACAAACCATCAAAGCTTGTATGGCTGATGGGACTCATTGCTCGACTGCTTCAATTGCACTTCCGGGAAACCAGAACTCTCTTGCTATAGGGCCTGATGGAGAACTTTACTCCTATGACCCAACAGTGCCTCGAGTAGTCTGGAAATTTAAACCGGATGGAACAGCTGATGGGAGTATCGCGTTGGGTATTGAAAACGGCCTTGCCGTTGACAACCTGACGGGAGACCTGCTCACTACGAGCAACGCTGGTAATGACTCACTGATCATTGGAAATAAGGTCTCATTTGGAGACGGAAACATTGCGATAGCGGTTGATGCTAGGGACGGAGTTGTCTGCATCCCACGACAAGCAACCAATGCTCTTTCTTGCGTGAACATTCCCACACTGGATCTCATTCATCCTTCCTTTAACACTTCTTCACCCTTTGGCAGCCAGCCGTGGTCCATATGGATGACGGTCATCGGCGGCAAAACAATCGCGCTCGTGTCCTCTCGAGATGGATCCCCGACTTTATGGGAATTCAATGTCTCTGGAGGGAACCCAATCCTCACGTTGTCCCTCTCGCTTCCGGGAATAACGCCTGTAAGCAGCATAACAACCATTGCGGGCGGATGGCAGCTGACGGGGTTCACTAAAGGCCCTGCTGCTGGAATAGCCGCCTATCTATCCACCCGTGACAACAAACTCTTGCTCGTGAACGCGACTACAATGAGTTTTGTCGGCAGCCCAATAACCCTCCCTGGCTTTCCCTGGTGGATTGCCTCGGACGAAACCAATGGAAAGTTCATTGTAGCTTCCATTGATACCGTTCATCAAACCACGACCTTCGCTTCGGTGAATCCGACATCGGGATTGGTCACACCAATTCTTGGGACGGCGCCATTCGTTGCGACGGGAGTGCGCGTTTCTCCTGACGGCACGACGATCATTGCTGTTCAAGGGCGACTCAAAGCATTTATCCCTAACCAGTAGCGCCTGAAGAAACGCGAAGCCTATCAGATATTGAGGCAGATCGTTATCCACTTGCCGAAAGTGAGGCGTTTGCTACTGTGAAGGTAATCCCCTTCAATGCCTTCCCTCAAAGCTCTTGAAGTCCGTCGTGTGTCCAGTTCCGGCGACCTTACCGCACCGGGAGATTTCGCGTTCATCCCCAAGCGAGAACCAATCCGCCGTCTTGAACACGTGCCGATCACCCCGCCCCGCAATTTCTTCAAGCGTATCATTTGGCATTTCTTCGGTAAGAAGCAGGAGACGCGCCAATATATCGAGCTTCAATGGCCCGAGTACGATGCCGTAATCCTGAACTGTCCGCATTGCAACATGCCGCTCGCGACAACGAAGACGCACAAGATCGTATCGCTTGAGCCGCTCACCATCGAGACGCCGATCGGGTGCGAATACTCGCGTGGCAAAGGCATCGCAACCAAAGCGCGTGAGCAGGAGGAAGCTGTCGTCTTCCTCGTCAAGGACGGGAAAATAATCGCCGCGTAGTACATGGCTGAAAACCGCTTCATCCCTACATCCCTTACCGCAAAGAACCGACCGAGTTGGCCGGCACGTCAGCTCCGCAAACTCATCTCGCGCATAGACCCGGAGCTTTACTCGCAGGGACAGAACATCACGTTCGACATCTACGGTCTGCGCAAGGCAGTGGGAGGGAAGTTCGGTGAGTTCGGCAATGATTCTAACCCGATGGCAATCAACCGTCCGAGCAGCTCTACCGGCATTGATGCTGGGAAGGCGATGGCAAACCACCGCGGCTTTGTGTACGCATCCGTAAACGCCATTGCCCGCGACATCATGAACATCGACTGGCGTCTCTTCCAGGTGGACGGCAAGGACGACAAGGAGAATCCCGAACACGAACTGTTGGATCTGCTCGACGGCGTGAATCCGGACATGACAGGGCCGGAACTGAAGTACATGCTCTCCGCGCATCTCGACCTCACGGGCGATGCCTATTGGTATCTGGATGGCGTGAAGAACGAACTCGATAAGCCGACTGCGATCTATCCGCTCAATCCCGCGCAGATAAAAGTATTGCTCGATACGTCATCCTTCCCGTTCCAGGTCAAAGGCTACGAGATGAAGCTGGAGTCGAAGAACATCATCTTCCAGCCGTATCAGATCCTCCACTTCCGGTTGCCCGACCCTTCGAACCCGTTTGAAGGCCTCGGGGTCGTACAGGCGGCAGCGGACTATATCGACAACGACAACTACGCCCAGGAGTTCAACCGCAAGTTCTTCCAGAACGGCGCGCGCCCGGCAGGAGTTCTGGAAACCGAGTTCGTGGCAGAATCGCAAGTTGAATCGCTCAAGATCGGATTCACGTCCGCGCATCAAGGCGTGGACAACATGAACAATGTGCTGGTATTGCCGAAGGGTGTGAAGTGGACAGGCATCGGCTCGAACCCGAAGGATATGGATTTCCGCAACCTATCGCTTGATTCGCGCGACCGCATTCTTGCGATGTTCGGCGTCTCAAAGACAATTCTTGGCACTGCGGAGTCTGACACGAACCGCGCGACCGCAGAGACGGCAGACTACGTGTTCTCAAAGCGCGTCATCAAGCCGCGCATGATCCTCATTTGCAGCTTCCTCAATGAGAAGCTTGTGCCGCGCTATGGTGACGACCTCTACATCACCTTTATTGATCCAGTACCAGAAGACCGCGCCGCACGCACGACCGAGATGACGACCTCCGTGGGAGGCCAGCCCGTACTCACGATAAACGAGGCACGCGAGGAGTTCATGGGCCTGGGGCCGGTGGACGGCGGTGAAGTGCTCATGAGTCCGACCGCTATGGCCCCGTCAGGAGAGCCGATAGGCGACGGGAACGTTACGCCAGAGGCGTCTAGGAGCGGCAAGGCGTTGCAGTTGATGGAGAAGGCGGCGAATGGTCAGCGCGTTGCGTTCCGACCCGCACGGACGAAGCTGCAAGCACGGGCCAAACACCGGAAGCAGATGTCGAGCAGCCTTGCAGAGAACGTCGCGAAGGCTGTCAAGGACGCGCTCGAACACCCGACGAAGAAGTTCAGCACTAAAGAGCAAGACCACGCCACATGGAAGGCGGCTACTGAACGCACCCTTGAAGCTGAGCGCGAGATCGCCGAGACCGTACGCCGCATCAACGCCGAGCAATACAAAGAAGTGACAGACAACCTGCCTTCCGTCATAGAAAAGGCCATCGACCCTACGAAGCTTTTTGATATTGAAAAATGGATCGGCATTACGACTGACGCGATGACACCGATCATGGAATCGCTCTACGAGTCAGAGGGCAAGACGGCGGCATCCGAGCTTGGCATCACG
Source organism: Acidobacteriota bacterium (assembly GCA_030775885.1). GTDB lineage: Bacteria > Acidobacteriota > Terriglobia > Terriglobales > Acidobacteriaceae > Edaphobacter. The sequence goes on from JALYIG010000095.1 coordinate 4,372, forward strand.
GACCTGAACCCGCTCTCGGACGTGAACGCGGCAAAGGCGTTGCATGAGTCCATTGGCAAGATGGCCACGAGCTATCAGACAACCGTCTTGGGACAGCTTGAGAAAGCGATCAACCAGGGGCTTGCCGAAGGCCACAGTCTCGCCGACATCACAAGCGCAGTCAGCGAGGTCTATGGCGCGGCGGACGATTACGGAGCCGAGCGTATTGCGAAGACGGAGGCATTCCGTACGACTAACGCGTCGCTCAAGGAAACATGGAAGCAGTCAGGCGTCGTGCACACAATCAAGTGGTACACGGCGTCGGGCGAACCCTGCGTGTTTTGCGCAAGCCTCGATGGCAGGGTCATCAGCATAGACGATAATTTCTTCAATCAGGGCGACTCAATGACCGTAGATGAAAAGACGCTGAATTTCGATTATTCCGAGGTTGGCGCTCCTCCTTTGCATCCGAACTGCGCGTGCCTTGCTAGACCCGAAGACATAACGATCAATTAGAAATGAAGACCAATTGCGCCTATTGCAAAACTGAATTGGATCGTCAGCCTGCGCGAGCGAAAGGGAGGTGCTTTTGCAATAACACCGAGCGATTGAAATATCACTACGAACATGGTTCTATGAACGGTAAGACTGGTATCGTCAACGCCCACAAAGCACTGGAAGCGAAGCACTGGAATATTGGCAAGCCAAATCTCAAATTATGTGGCGAGAATAACCCCGCGAAGAGGCCAGAATCCCGCGCCAAAATCAGCGCGTTCAAACTCGAAAACAATTGGATGACCGGCAGAACCGGCAAACTCCATCACGGATACCTTGGTGGAAAGATATGGTGGCGCGGTAAGGAATGGGCCGCCACGAAACTCACTGTTCGAGAAAGTGATGGCTTCAAATGCGTAGATTGCGGAATGACCGAAGCACAGCACATCGCTGAAACCGGTCAACCATTACAGGTCCACCACGTCATCATGTACCGTATATCCCACGACAATTCTCCTAAAAACCTACAGACGTTGTGTTCAAGCTGCCATGGCAAGAAAGCATCCCAAGAACGCGCACTCATCGAAGACTGTCGCGCAGCTTTGACT
>JALYIG010000096.1 GCA_030775885.1 Acidobacteriota bacterium
GACCAATGAGTTGGTCACCGACTGCCGGCTGCAGAGTGTCACCAAGTAGGAGACACCGCGAATGAAATCCAGCAACGACTTCCCCGCCCCGACCAATCCGATCTGCGGTGAAGGAGATGTCCACCACTAGTGTTCCGGTATCTCCTGCCGGGTGCAAATGTGGGTGAGCTTGGCCGCAGCTTTAGGTCGGGTTTATTGGTGGTCTAGTGAAGTGAGGACTGACCGCGGTTCAGCCGACCTGATAGTGAATTCAACACCAACGCAATATCTGCGCGGCAACACATGGAACCGAGGACTCGCGCTCAGCAGTCTGATCCACGGTTCATTGCGCCATAGCGGCGAGGGCGTAGCTCGTGCTCCGGCCGCCTTCCGGGTTGCGAACCAAAATGCCGTGTTCTGCGAGAAGGAGGATGTCCCGTAGAGCCGTATCCGTGGAAGACTTGGTGAGCTTGGCATACTTCGAGGTTGTAAGTTTGCCCTCGAAGCCATCGAGCAAACGATTCAGCACCAGGCGCTGCCGTTCATTGATTGCGATACCAGCGATCCCCTCCCAGAAACGTGCCTTGGCGAGAACAGCACTGAGTGTTGTCTGTGCACCGTCGATGGCGCCGCCGAGGCAGTTGAGGAACCACTGCATCCAGGGCGTAATGTCCAGCGTTCCCTTCTGCGTTGTTTCAAGAATGTCGTAGTAAGCCTTTCGCTCTTGGCGGATTTGGGTGGACATGCTGTAGAAGCGCTGAGAGCTGTTTTCCGATCGCGCTAACAGCATGTCCGTAATTGCGCGAGCAATCCGGCCGTTTCCGTCGTCGAACGGGTGGATGGTCACAAACCAGAGATGGGCCTTCCCTGCTTTGAGGACGGGATCAGTGTCGGCATCCGCGTTGAACCAATCCAAGAACGCCTGCATTTCACCATCGAGTCTATTTGCGGCCGGAGCCTCATAATGGACGCGTTCCTTGCCTATTGGGCCGGATACAACCTGCATTGGACCGTTGCTATCGTCACGCCAAGCCCCCGTGGTAATTTTGGTCATGCCGCTGCGACCTGTGGGGAATAGCGACGCGTGCCAGGAAAACAACCTTTCCGCTGTGAGCGGTTGGCCGTAGCGACCTGTCGCGTCGAGCATCATTTCGACAACGCCTTCAACGTTGCGGTCTGCAGGCTTGAGGGCACCAATATCGATGCCGAGCCGGCGCGCAATGGAAGACCGTACTTGTTCCGGGTCAAGATGCTCGCCTTCGATCTCGCTGCTCTGGAGCACGTCGGCTGTCAGGGTCTCGAGGACCGCCTCCTGGCGGAGGGTGAATCCGAGGGCTTCCATATGACCGATTAGTCGGCCCTGCCGGTGACGGATATCGGCGAGCGGTTCCGCCAACCGATCACGGTTCCAAGTAAGTTGCGGCCAATCTCGAAGTTCGTGGCGATACATTCGCCGCACCTCATGCGGTGAATATACCCGGTATTCACCGCAAAGGCAACGTATTAACCGCATTATTTGCGGCGAATACATTGCCTAATTGCAGCAACGCTCGACTGGAAAATGTGAGGAATCCCTCGAACTACACCATGTAAATGTCCTCGTGTTCGCACATCCCATCGGCGGCTAAAAAGGATGTCGATGAGGAACAAACGCGAGTCAGCCCGGTCATGCCTTGACGTTTGGTAACTGCTGCTTGTTTTTGCTGGTCGCTGCCTCTGAGGTAACGCGGGGCACCTCAGCCTTACCGGGCTGACGGATGCCTGCCAGCTTTGTGCGCTTCAGCATCAGCGCATTGGCCGCAACGATGAGGGTACTGCCAGACATTGACAGTGCCGCCACCTGCGGACTCAGTATGAAGGGGTACAAGACGCCCGCCGCAAGCGGGAATGCGATCACGTTGTAACCCACGGCCCACCAGAGATTCTGGTGCATCTTGCGCAATGTCGCATGGGACAGTTCGATCGCGCCGACAACGTCATAAGGGTCGCTTTTCATCAGCACCACATCGGCGCTTTCCATCGCAACGTCGGTTCCTGCGCCGATAGCGAACCCAACGTCCGCCTGCGTCAGCGCTGGCGCGTCGTTGACCCCGTCGCCCACCATTCCAACCTTCTTTCCCTCAGCCTGCAGTGCCTTCAGCTTCTCGGCTTTCTGAGCGGGGAGAACGTCGGCCAACACGCGGTCGATGCCGAGATCCGCAGCAATTCGCTTGGCCGTGGCCGCGTTGTCGCCCGTTAGCATAACGACCTCGATTCCGCGCTCTCGCAGCTTTGCCACCGCAGCCTTGGAGGTGGGTCGTGCGGCGTCGCCGATAGCAATGAGGCCAATCACACGGGCGGCCTGAGACACATGGACGACAGTTCGGCCATCCCCCTGCAGGCGCGTGGCTTCGGCCTCCAGCGGACCGAGCGCGAGCTTTTGCGTATCCATCAAGAGGCGATTGCCGAGGAACACGGTTCCATTGGCCGTCTCGGCACGCGCACCCATACCGTCAAGGCTCTGGAATCCTGTCGGTGCCGCAACTGTGAGCGTCGCTGCCCGGCGCAGGATCGCCTGGGCCAGTGGGTGACCCGATCCCTGTTCAACGGCTGCTGCCGCTGTCAGCACCGCGTCCTCGGACACTCCTTCCGCTGGCACGATCGCCACAACCTCCGGCTGGCCGAGGGTGAGCGTTCCTGTTTTGTCGAACACGATGACGTTGAGCTTAGTGGCGTCCTCCAGTGCCGATGCGTTCTTGAACAGAATGCCATTCGTGGCTCCCAAGCTGGTACTCACCATGACTGCCATCGGCGTCGCAAGTCCCAGCGCATCCGGGCAGGCAATCACAAAGACGGTGATGGTCAGCGTCAACGCGAACAGCAGTGGGTGTCCGATCCAAAAGAACCACACCACGAAGGTCAGTAGGCCGCTGACAATGGCGGCAATCACCAGCCATTGAGCAGCCTTATCCGCAAGGAGCTGAGCAGGTGCTTTGGAATTCTGCGCCTCTTGAACCAGTTTCACGATCTGCGCCAGCGCCGAGTCAGCCCCGACCTTGGTCGCCTTATAGCGGAAGCTGCCGCTCTTGTTGATCGTCGCCCCAATCACCGTGGCCCCGGGTCCCTTCGGGACTGGCATGGACTCTCCGGTGAGCATGGACTCGTCGACTTGTGATTCACCGCTCTCCACTGTGCCGTCGACCGGAATCTTCCCACCCGGGCGCATCACGATGATCTCGCCTGCAACTACTTCCGCCGTCGGGACTTCGATCTCGACACCCTTGCGGAGAACAGAGGCCTTCGCTGGCGCGAGTTTCATCAGGGCTTTAATCGCGGAAGAGGCACCCGCGCGAGCACGCATCTCCAGCCAGTGGCCAAGCAGGACGAAGACCAGCAGCATGGCTACGGCTTCGAAGAACTGGCCGCCCCCCTTGAAGAAGAATGTGGTGCCGGCGCTAAAAAGGTACCCGGTGCCAACGCTCAACACGACCAGCATCGCCATGCCCAGGGTTCGGGTCTTGAGAGCCCGCCAGGCGGAGACGAAGAACGGCCAACTCGGATAAAGGATGGCAGCGCTTGCGAAGAAGAACAGCCACAGGTTGAGCTCTATACCAAACGGCGGTGTCGGCGGCTTGAAGAAGCCGCCCATCGGTGCGTAGACAAAGATCGGTAGGGTGAAGACCAAGCAGATCAAGAAGCGGTTCCGTATGTCCCGAACCATCCCCGGCAGGTCCTTACCGCCCTGGCCCATATCTTTCGCCATTTCGGCGGGCATGGGGGATTGTGGCGCTGTTGCGGTGTGGCCTTCGTGACCATCCTTCGCGGGAGCATTCGAGGCTTTTGCGGCAGCCAGTGTGACATCGGAAGACTTGGACGCAGCGGCTACAGACGGTAAAGGCTGTACTGCTAAGGCCGCGTGGGCCGCATGCGCATCGACTGGGGGAGTGGGAGCGGCTGCGCTGGCCTCGGCAGGGGGCTTCGGGGTCGCGGATGCAGGCGCGGTGGCTTGAGGTGTGACCGGAGGAGTTTCCGGCGCAGTAGGAGTGGGGGGTTCATACGCGCCTTGGCGCACGGCTGACTTGATATCGGCGACCTGGAGTCGGGTTTCGTCGTAGCGTACAGTGGCGCTCCCCCCGGCGAAATTCACTGTCGAGCTTTCGACACCTGGCACCTTGCCAATTCGCTCTTCGACTTCCTCCACGCTCCATACCGACAGCATGTCGTGTACTTCAATGACGCTCGTTTTCATCGAACCTCCTTAGGGTTTCCCGTCGCCGATCACCTTCGTAGATTCGAGGCCCAGGTGGTTCGTTGATTTTGACCCATTCGAACCGGCACATCAGTTGCAAAGTGCAGTTGTTTTAGGTCGCACCAACCTGTATATAGCCACTGCGTCTGACGAGTGTCGTCCTAGTCTTTGTCCTCGTCTTGTGGCTTGTCGCCCGCAAGAGCGGTCGTCGCGAGCGTATGTGTGTCGGCCACAGGGACGGGTTTCTGCGCAGCGGAAGTAGGCGCTGGGGCTGCGTCCGATCCGGATGGAGAAGATTTCGGGGTCATTGACGGCATAGCGTTTGACATCACTTTGTCCGACTGTGCCCCGTCTGCGGGGGCGGCGGCAGGAGCAGCCGCTTTGACCGGGGGAGCTTTCGGCGCAGCGGGTCCGGTGGTCGTCGGCGGGACGCTCTGTGCGGTGTGGTCTTCGTGACCATCGGCCACCGAAGGGGTGGCGGGTGGTGCAGACTCATACGCATTTTGGTGCACAGCCGACTTGATATCGGCCACGTCGAGTCTGGTCTCGTCGTAGCGCACTGTTGCACTTCCGCCAGCGAAGTTCACCGTTACGCTTTCCACACCTGGCACTTTGCCAATCCGCTTTTCCACTTCATCTACACTTAACACCGAAAGCATGCTGTGTACTTCCATAACACTTGTCTTCATCGTGCCTCCTGGATGGTCTCCCTGCACAAAACTTCACCGCGATAGGCGTTCAACCCGCCTTCTCGCCAACAGCAATGTAAGCTCCGCCAAAATAAAGATTTGTGAACTGAACGAGAACTAGATGTTCTTCCAATGACTGCCAGGGCTTTCGCGAAGCCATCTCGATGGTGCCGCCGAACGGACCCGTTAGCAACTTGGCAAGCGCTGGAGCGGCCTTGTCCATCCAACCCGAAGGCCTCTTGAAGTCCAGAATGACAAAGCGTTTATTAGGGGCGAGCGCGGCGGCTCCATTCCGTACGACATCATCGAACTTGGATACCAGAGTCAGCGCAAACGTTGAGAGGATTCCGTCCAGCCTTGGCGGAAACGTATATGCCGCGATATCGCTTTGGACCAACTTCACGTTTGACCATCTGTGTGCCGCAAGGCGCTCACTCGCCTGAGCGAGCATGGCATCTGTAAGGTCTACTCCAATGATCCTTCCGTCGGGACCGACTCGGTCCTGCAAGAGAGAGAAATTGAGTCCTGTTCCGCAGCCAAGATCCACCACCGTGTCGCCTGGACGGAGTGCTAGAGATTGAATTGCTCGCTTGCGATAGGCCCAGTGGCGAAAGCCCGCAAGGTAGAGGAGCAGCGTACTGCGGTCGTACCGCTTGGCCCGCTTGCGATAGATCGAAATCAACCCGGCAGAGACACTGTCATTCACGGTAAAGCTCGGCGGGTGGGTCCGCGCGTCATATGGGGCCTCAGCCATCGGCATACTTCCCGTCGGCAGTGGACGCTTGGAAGCTAGAGGCATCGCGCTGTCGCCATGTTACGTGTTCGTAGACGCTGCTCCAATACATGCCGAAGCCAAACCCAAAGAGCAGTTCCTCCAGCGGCAACCCTGCCGGCCGCCAGGCGATCAAATCGCCGAGTTTCCAAACTGCTTCGATATAGCCAGGCCACAGGAGTCTCAGGCCAAGAAGGAATACCGCATATAGCGCAAGAAACAACACGCCCCCGACCAGCGTATTGCGCCACAGATCGGGTCTGCACAGACCACTTGCCAATGCACCCGCGAACACTGCCGCGATACCGGGATAGATCGGGTTCCAAGGCAACATCAGCAACACCAACAATACGAAAAACGGGCTCAAAAGAGCGGCCAGATGCCAGCGATGCAGGTGAGATGTTCGATCACTAGGCGGAAGGACATGCTCCGCTGCAGGAGCCAGAACCTGATAACCCGCCACAGCCAATCCGCCGATCGCAAAGCAGAAAACCAGACTCTCGATGTCAAAGCCGGTTCGATGTGCCAGATCGAATAAACTCGGGGGATTCCAATACTTGGGAACGAACAATAGTTCGGTCAAACCAAATGGGGCTGTGAGCACACTAGCCCGAAGCATTGGGGACCGAAGGGTCGGCCTTGCGACAAACAATACGCTCCACGGGACCAGGAATGCACTGGCCCAAATGAGCCACACGTACCGGAAACTTGGGGCAATACTGGGCATGGCCTTCACCAGCGAGAACGTTGGATTTAGCCGCAGCAGCCGTGGCCGCTTTTCGGCGCTCCTGCAGATTTGCCAAGGTACTGCTCAGGATTACGATCGAAGCTTTCTTTGCACTTGGAGCCGCAGAAGTAATACGTCTCGCCCTTGTATTCAGTGTGCCCTGCTGCGGTAGCCGTTTCCACATCCATGCCACACACGGGATCCTTCACCACTGTTGCGCTCGTCATTGCGTTCTCTCCTTGGTCCGGGACTCTGGTTCGATGGTGCTCAAAGTTGCTAGGGCTGCTTTCAGCAGCTCATGGGGCTTGCGGTGAGCCGCACAAACGGGCTATTAACATCCAATGTTGTTGACGCAGAGACCCGCAATAGCGGTAACGCCAAGAGAGGAATCTCGATTGGACGCGACGACTACCTTACAGTCTCCTTAGCCATTCCTCGATGATCGGCGGCCAGTGCACGGGCCTGCGTTGCTGCCTTGTGAAGATCATCCGCGAAGTATTGGCAGTGACCCGCAGTCTTTCCGCTCATTGGATGTTTGGAATCTTGCCCTGATGGATGTGCCTTGTATTCAGTTGCCAGTTCCTGATGCTCGGTCGCTTCTGCGTCGAGCTGATCGGCCTCCGCATCGAAGTGTTTGGCAAGACGCTCATGGTCTTCCGCAGTCTTCGCGCTACCAATGAGAGCTTTGACGTCATCCTTACTCATATGGTCTCCGCTTTGTGCACGCAGGAGACTCGGAGCAGTAAGAATTGCAAACAGTACGAACCAAGTCGCCGACTTCCTAAATACGCTCATGCTTTTCATTGTTTGCGATCTCCTTATTAAGACAATCCGTTGGGCTGAGGGTAATCCCGTTCAGACGCAGAAGCTGTGCTGTATTGCACAGAGACGATCAAATGCTCGTAAATCGGAAATCGCCGATGGCGCTGATGAGCAAAACGAAGCAGACCCCGGTGAGAGCTGGTGAGATGCTCCAAGCTGGGAACAGTGCAAAAGGTATCGGGATGTGACAGGCATCACATCGAAGTAGTGCTGAAGGGTATACCTTCAATTCAAGTTAAACATGGGACGTCTATCCAAAAGCGTGTTTCTCGTTGTGCTTCTGCTCCTGGCCGGAGTTCCCGGATACGCGTCCCGTTTCTGCGCTATGCCTTCCTCGTCCCATATGCACGATTGCTGCATGGGACAAGACCAACAGGCCGCATCGTTGAGCGGGACAACAAACACAGCGTCATGGGATTCATCCTGCTGCTGCAAGGTTGCGCCGCTTGGGTCGGTAACCACCACCTCTATGCCCACATCCGACCGTTCTGATGATGTGGCGTATACGCATCTGGCAATGAGCGCTGTGGCTCTTGATCCGCCGGTTTCGGCGATTCGCTCAAATCGTGGATCACGACATTCGGTGAGGTTGCGGCACTCGCCGCTTCACGCCCTTCTTTGCACCTTCCTCGTTTAATCAGCTCCCTCGTCTAGAACGGCTCAGACCAAAAAGGTCTGTTGCGTCCACTATTTCAGACTATGGGAGTAATCCATGAGAACTACAAGCATCCTCGCGGTCCTGCTGCTCTTGCCAGCCGTCGTCGTACCCGCTCAGGTTGCCGCGACGACTCTACAGACGGCGAGCGCCGGTGTCCAAGCCGATCAGGGACCCGCCCCCCAGGTGCTCGTGCTCGATGATGTCATCCGGGAAGCGTTGGACAAGAACCCCGAGGCCCAGAGTGCGCTCCACACGATCAAAGCTTTGCAGCGCCGCGTGCCGCAAGTGGAATCGCTGCCTGATCCGATGGCTTCCATCGGATGGGCCGGAAATCCTGCTCCGTTCAGTGTGATGTCGGGTGACCCTTCAAGCTATCGCGGGCTGACGGTGTCCGAACAGTTTCCTTATCCCGGCAAGTTAAAGCTGCGTGGACAGATCGCGAGCAAAGAGGCCGACGTCGCGCAAGCCGACTACGACGCCATTCAGCGAAGGGTGGCAGCAGGGGTGAAGACTGCGTACTACGCCTACTTCTACTATGACCGCGCGATTCAAACAACCAACCGGAACAAGGACCTTCTCGAAAAGCTATCGAAGATTGCCGAGGCGCGATACCGTGTCGGCAAGGCGATGCAGCAGGATGTGCTGCGGTCTCAGATTGAAGTATCGATGCTGCTCGAAAAGTTGACCATGCTCGAACAGCAGCGGGCGACTGCCCAAGCGAGGATCAACGACTTCTTGGTTCGTTCTCCTGAGTCGCCATTGCCACCTGCTGCTGACGTTGGGCCCGCGACGATTACGCATACGCTCGATGAACTGTACGCACTTGCGGCTGCAAATGACACTGCCGTGGTGCGAAACAACAAGATGGTGGAACGCGGTCAACTGGGCATTGCTTTGGCCGAGAGGGAGTATCGGCCCGACATTGGTGTGAGCTACATGTTCCAGCAGCGCTCGGCGAACCCGTACATGAATGGCGTCACCGTCAGCGTCAACATTCCAGTTTTCTACAAGACCAAACAGCGCCAGGGTGTTGCCGAAGCACGTGAAAACCTGTTAAGTGCCGAGAAGATGCGCGACAACCGCTTGAATGAAGTCAGGTTCGAACTCAAGCAGGACTACCTTGCGGCAAAGGCGTCGGAACGGCTGCTTACCTTGTACTCGAAGGGCGTGGTCCCGCAGTCGTCTCTCGCGCTCGAATCGTCGATGGCTTCCTATCAAGTCGGCTCGGTCGATTTCCTGTCGCTTCTCTCGAACTTCTCCACGCTCTTGAATTATGAGGTTGACTACTACCGGCAGCTCGCCGATTACCAGACAGCCCTGGCTCAGATCGAAGTCCTGACGGGCACCGATGTGACCGGCCCACCCGCGCCTGCAACACCTGTATCGGATCTTCAGTCCTCGAAGGAGGCAAAGTAGCTATGAACCGCTCACCAAAGAGAATCATCCTCGGAATCTTGATCGTACTAACGCTTGGAGTTGTTTATGGAACCGCGACCCATCGTTGGTTTGCCCATGCCGGTGGCGGTGGGGTCGCATCCCAAGGCACTGGGGGCGAGCGCAAGCCCGTCTATTGGTACGACGCCATGAACCCGCAACACCACTACAACCAGCCGGGCAAGGCTCCAGACGGCATGGATCTGGTCCCCCAATACGCCAATCAGACGGCTCCTCCGGCGGACCAAAAGGGCACCGCTCCAGCAGCAGGCACGGACCAGATGGCTGGGATGCCTGCGAAGGATAGTGATCGTAAAATCCTCTACTGGTACGACCCGATGCATCCGGCCTACAGGTCGGACAAGCCGGGCATCGCGCCCGATTGCGGGATGACTCTGGTCGCGAAGTATGCGGACGACCAGGCGATGGCCAAGATGCCAGCAGGGACGGTAACAATCTCGCCGGATAAGCAGGTTCTTGCTGGTGTACGCACGGCGATTGTCGAGCGCAAGCCGCTGGTGCGAGACATTCGCACGACAGCACAAATCGTCGCGGACGAAACCAGGATCGCTCACGTCCACGTGAAGGTGGCCGGTTACATCGACAAAGTCTATGTGGACTTCGTGGGTCAATTGGTAAAGAAGGGGCAGCCGCTCTTCACGCTCTACAGCCCCGACCTGGTCTCCACCCAAGAGGAATACCTGATCGCGAAGCGCGGGAACGCGACGCTTGCAAATGCTCCCTTCCAGGAAATATCCGAGGGGTCACAATCGCTCCTGCAGTCCGCAAAGGAGCGGCTGAAACTGTGGGATATATCGGATGAACAGATCAAGCAACTCGACGAGACGGGAAAGGTTAGCAAGGACCTGACGTTCTATTCGCCGATCAGTGGCTTCGTGACCGATCGCAAGGTATTTCCGCAGACCTCGGTTACGCCCGACACCGAACTCTATACGGTCTCCGACTTGTCCACGGTATGGGCGGTCGCTGACATCTATGAGTACGAAGTTCCCTTCGTTCACCTTGGCCAGCGGGTATCGCTGACCCTGAGCTACTACCCGGGCAAGACGTATACGGGAAGCATCTCCTACGTCTATCCGACCGTCGATCCCCAGAGCCGAACGGTGAAAGTACGCGTTCAGCTTCCCAACCCCGGCTTCCTTCTTAAACCGCAGATGTTCGCGGATGCGCAGTTGCGAGTCGATTACGGTACGAAGATCCTCGTGCCGGAAGGAGCGGTTCTCAACTCCGGTACGGAACAACACGTCTTCGTAGTTCATCCAGGGGGCAAGTTTGAACCTCGCACAGTCACCGTTGGGCCTGTGGTGGACGGCAACGCCGTGATCCTCTCAGGGCTAAAGGCGGGCGAGACGATTGTCGTCTCCGGAAACTTCCTGATCGATTCTGAGAGCGGACTCAAAAACGCAATGAGTGGGATGACGCACTAAGGAGAAGGTCCATGAACTCTCGACGTATTGTACTGACCGTCACTCTGCTGATCCTCGTTGGCGCAGGTGTCTTTGGCTGGTACAGGATTGTCGCCCACCCGAAGCCGGTGGTATGTGGTTACTGTCTGCGGCCCTTGCACGCGAATGTGAAGGTCACGGCGGAGATCGACGGAAAGAGGGTTGAGGTCTGCTGCCCTCGCTGTGCCATCACCGAAGCTAATCAGGAGCGCAAGCATATGCGCTTGATCACGGTACACGACTACAGCACGGGTAAGGCGATGTCGCCTGAAGGGGCATGGTATGTCGAGGGCAGCCGTGTCCTGGCGTGCGACCACGTTGGGATGCACATGGACGATATGAAGGACGCCGAGCCAATGACATACGACCGGTGCTCGCCTGGCACCTTGACCTTCGCGACCAGACAACAGGCTGAAGACTTTACAGCGGCGAACGGCGGCACCGCCATTTCGTTCAGCAAGCTCATGAGTGAGGCGCGATTCCAATGATGAACAAAATCATCGACTTCAGCGATAAGAACAGGTTTCTGATCTTCCTCTTTGTTGCGGTCGCTCTCCTGCTGGGATGGAACGCGATGAAGAACACGAAACTGGACGCGATTCCGGACCTCTCGGACACCCAGGTCATCGTCTACGCCAAGTGGGACCGCAGCCCCGACATCATGGAGGATCAGGTATCGTACCCGATCACCTCGGCGCTGCTTGGATTGCCAAAGGTGAAGGACATCCGCGCCTTCTCCGACTTTGGCTACTCCTACATTTACATCATCTTCGACGAAGGAACGGACCTTTATTGGGCGCGGTCGCGGACGCTCGAATACTTGAACTCTGTGACCCCCAAGCTGCCAAAAGGCGTCAGCGTGGAGTTGGCCAAGGACGTGACCTCGGTTGGTTGGGTGTATCAGTACGCCCTAGTCGATACGACGGGGACCTACAGCATCGACCAACTGCGGTCCTACCAGGATTGGTACCTGCGCTACGCATTGCAGACCGTCCCTGGCGTCGCCGAGGTCGCTCCCATTGGGGGCTTTGTGCGGCAATATCAGGTGAACGTCGACCCCAACAAACTGCTCGCTTACAGAATCCCCATTAATGCCGTCAGCGATGCGGTGCAGAAGTCCAATAACGACGTCGGCGGAAGGCTCGTCGAGTTCACTGGGCGCGAGTACATGATTCGTGGCCGGGGATATATCCGCTCGCTCGACGACATCCGCAAGACGGTCATTATGTACAACGCACAGACAGGAACGCCTGTCCTTGTTGGTGACGTGGCGACTGTGGCGTTCGGACCAGACATGCGCAGAGGTGCTGGGGAGTTGGACGGCAAGGGCGAGGCTGTGGGCGGCGTAGTCATCATGCGCTACGGAGAGAACGCGCAGAAAGTCATCGAACGCACCAAGGAAAAGTTGAACGACCTGAAGTCCACCCTGCCTCCCGGCGTGAAATTGGTAACCACATATGACCGGTCGGACTTGATCGACCGTGCGGTCGATAACCTCCGGCACACGTTGATCGAAGAGTTGGTCATCGTCAGCCTTGTGATCATGATCTTTCTGTGGGATCTGCGCAGTGCGATCGTTCCGATCATCACCATCCCCGTAACGGTAATTCTGGCATTCATTCCGATGCAATGGATGGGGATGACGGCAAACATCATGTCCCTTGGCGGCCTGGCCGTCGCCATTGGAGCGCTGGTAGACGCATCTGTCGTAATGGTCGAGCAGACACACAAGAAGCTCGAACATTGGGAAGCAGGGGGTCGCCCCGGTCCGTCCCACGCCGTCGTGATCGCCGCCGTGAAGGAAGTTGGCGGGCCGAGTTTCTTCGCCCTGCTCGTTATCGCGGTGGGCTTTCTTCCGGTGTTTACGCTGGAAGGCCAAGAGGGTCGTCTCTTCAAGCCGCTGGCATTCACCAAGAACTTCTCTATGGCGATAGCTGCAATGCTGGCGATTACATTGGCTCCAGCGGCGATGCGCTTCCTTTTCTCGCGCATGGATGGCTTCAACTTCCGTCCCAAATGGCTCGCTAAGATCGTCAACGCGATCTTCGTTGGGAAGATCCACAGCGAAGAGAACCATCCGATCAGTAAGCCGATGATGAAGATTTATCACCCGGTCGTGGAGTTCGTCCTCGACCACAAGTGGCTGACCATCGGCTGTGCCGTGCTGGTTATGGCGTTGAGTATTCCTGTCTATTTCAAACTCGGATCGGAGTTCATGCCGCCGCTGGATGAAGGTACGCTCCTCTACATGCCGTCGACGCTCCCAGGCATCTCCGTCGCAGAGGCGACACGCACATTGCAGGTGCAGGACAAAATCATCGCAGGATTCCCGGAGGTCGAGCGCGTCTTCGGGAAGGCTGGCCGGGCTGATACTTCGACCGATCCGGCCCCCTATTCCATGATGGAAACGACCATCATGCTCAAGCCGCAGGATCAATGGCCGAAGGTGAATCGTTGGTACTCGAAGTCCGCGCCGCCCAGGGTTCAGTCCGTTCTGCGAAGGTTCTGGCCGGATCACATAACAACCCAGGCATTGATTTATGGCGCAGGCGGCCTCAATGAGGCTCTGCAAATCCCCGGCATCTCGAATGCCTGGACCATGCCCATCAAGGCTCGCACCGACATGCTGACCACAGGAATTCGTACACCCCTCGGTATCAAGGTGCTCGGCTCCGATCTTGCGCAGATTCAGCAGGTCGGGGAACAGATCGAGATGGCGCTAAAAGATGTCCCTGGGACCACCAGCGTGTTTGCGGAGCGCACCAGCGGCGGATACTTCCTCGACTTTGATCTGAAGCGGGATGAACTCGCCCGCTACGGCCTTACCATCGACGATGCCGAGAGCGTCCTGATGTCGGCGGTTGGAGGCGATCAAGTTTCGACTACGGTCGAAGGGCGCGAACGGTATTCCGTCAACGTGCGCTACCTGCGCGACTACCGCAGCGACGTGGGTGCGCTTGAGCGTGTTCTGGTGGCGACGCCTTCCGGGGCGCAAATCCCCCTGGGCGAGATCGCGGACATCCACATGAGGACCGGGCCGGGAATGATCCGCGACGAAAACGGCAGGCTTAGCGGCTACGTCTATGTCGACGTCTCTGGACGCGACATCGGTAGCTATGTACACGATGCCAAACTGGCGGTAGCCAACAAGGTCAAAGTACCCGCCGGATACGAATTGGTGTGGAGCGGGCAGTACGAGTTTATGCAGCGCGTTGCCGAGCGTCTGAAGCTGGTTGTCCCCATCACCCTCTTCATCGTCTTCCTGCTTCTCTACTTCAACACCGGCTCGGCAGTAAAGACCCTGATCATTCTGTCGGCTGTGCCCTTCTCGGCGATCGGTGCAGTCTGGTTCCTATATCTGCTGCACTACAACATGAGTATCGCTGTATGGGTCGGCCTGATCGCGTTGCTCGGTGTGGATGCCGAGACCGCCGTATTCATGCTTCTCTACCTTGACCTGGCCTACCATGACGCCCTGAAGAACGGTGGTATCCACTCATGGGACGATCTGCGCGAAGCGATCGTTCACGGAGCCGTAAAACGGCTGCGGCCGAAGGTCATGACCGTTTCATGCATGCTCTTCGGGCTGATGCCCATCATGTGGTCGGTGGGCTCCGGAGCCGATGTCATGAAGCGTATCGCGGCCCCCATGTTGGGTGGCATCATCACCTCGTTCCTCATGGAACTGGTTGTCTACCCCCCGATCTTTGCGATCTGGAAGTGGAACTGGGAAGTTAAACCAGCTCTGAAGCTGGAAGCCGCCCAGGCTGCGGAGGCGGTCCATGTATAACTCGACGAGTTCTTGCGCAAGGACACTCTGGCGGATCGGCATCGTTGGAATCGCCCTCGGGGCAGTTCCATTGTGTCTCCGAAGCCAAGAGACCTCATCCTCCCCGCAGGCTAATGTAGGCGCAAGCGAGCCCTTCGCGGGAGTCAACGAGTCACTGACTAGAGTTGCGGATGCGCTACTCGACGCCGCAAAGACAAATGTCGTCCAGACGCCCATAGTCAGCTCTGGCCCACAGCAGGATCAGACGCCGCAGTCATTGGTCGAGCCGAGTGTCACGGCTGCCGCGATGCGCGTGAACCTGCTGCGTCCCGCCGTCGAACCCATCCTGAAAAGCCACGGAGTTCCTGCTGACCTGGCTGCGGTGATCCTTGTCGAGAGCGGAGGCCGCGTCGCAGCGCTCTCCCCCAAGGGCGCACGCGGCCTTTGGCAACTGATGCCGGATACCGCACGCCGGTATGGGTTGCGTGTGGATGAGATTCAGGACGACCGTCTCGACCTCTTCAGAGCAACCGACGCGGCGGCACGGTACCTACACGATCTGTATTCCCAATTCGGCGACTGGAGGCTCGCGCTCGCCGCGTACAACACCGGAGAAGCCAACGTCGGTTCAGCAATTCTGAGGGCGCACACTCAGGACTTCGATCAACTGACAAACATGCGTATGCTGCCGATCGAAACCAGAAACTACGTTCCGCGTGTGTTGGCTGCTGCTCCCTCCATCGCACATCCATCAGCCTTCACCAAGACCCACGATGCACCAAGCGCTGCCACCGTTTTCGCAGTACCATCCGCTGAGGCTAGACCATGAGCAATCATCGGATCAAGGTCAACCATCTCAAGATGCACGAGCGCCGGGGCTGGTACATGTTCTGGCCCCTATGCCTGATTACAGCCTTTCTTCTTCTTCCGATTTCGTTCAACCTTGTCGGCGAATACCTTGCAAATCGCCCTCAGCGCAGTGATGTTGCCTCGGTTGAACTTGGCAGTGGGGAGAACCTTCATCTGGATAAGAGCAAGTTGCAGAATGGACAAATACACCTGTTCGAGACAAGCGCTTCGGGGAAGAAGCT
>JALYIG010000097.1 GCA_030775885.1 Acidobacteriota bacterium
ATACATATTGCGGTGCTCGGCAAGACCGGCAGCGGCAAGAGTTCTTTACTCCGTTATCTGTGTCTCCAGGACATCGCAGCCGGACGTGGCTTTCTCTTCTTCGACCTGCACGGCGAAGATACGAAATTCCTCTTGCGAGCCATCGCCGCACGCGAGATGGAATTGAAGCAGCATTTGAGCGACCGGCTGATCGTGATCTCGCCCGCTGACCCTGGGTGTTCGGTTGGTCTCAATCCGCTCGAACAGGCTGAACCCGATTTCGTCCAGATCGCCGAGTTCGCGGATATTCTCAAGACCCGCTGGGGGCTCGACCACTTCGGTGCGCGCACAGATGAACTATTGCGGAACTCGCTTTATGTTCTCTCAGCCAATGGTCTCACTCTGCTTGAGCTTACGCCCTTGCTCACTGACTCGGGCTTCCGCGCCCATTGCCTGAAGACCACCCCAAACGCGGAGGTACGGCAATACTTCGAAGTTCGCTACGGACAGGCAAGCGACCCCATGAAGGCAACCATGCGGGAGCCGATCCTGAACAAGACCTCTGCCTTTACCGCCGACCCGCGCTTTCGCCATATCGTGGGTCAAGCGAAGTCGACCTTCTCGATCCGGGAGGCGATGGACCAGGGATATTGGATCATCGCCGACCTGCCGAAGGGCAGGCTCGGCGCACAGTCACTCACCCTCGCGAGTCTCTTGCTCGCGACTGCCAAGAACGCCATCTTCACCCGCGACAGCCGTTCGCTCTTCACCATCTACTGCGACGAGTTCCAGAACCTGATTGGGCAGTCGAACGACATCGAGACGGTATTGTCGGAGGCGCGGAAGTTCGGGGTGTCGGTGGTGGCCGCGAACCAGTTCCTTGACCAGTATCCGACGGAGATGCGTGCGGCAGTCCTTTCGGTCGGAACCCACATCTTCTTTCAGCTTTCGAGCGCGGATGCCGGCACCGTTGCGCAGATGCTCGACGGCGGCAAGTCGCTCGCCGAGAAGCTGAAGAACCTGCCACAGCGACGGTTCATTGTGAAATCCGGAGCCGAACCCTGGAGGGAGGCGACGGTGCCTACCGTGGACGATTCGCGTGCGAATCCCTCCGGCCTCCTCAACCGATCCCGCGCGCTCCGTGCGCTCCCACGTCCCCAGGTCGAGCGCGAGATCGCTGCGCGGCATGCTGCTCTCTCGAAGACAAACGACGAGGTGCTCGATGGCTGGGAATAACAAACAAGGATTCATCCTCCAGCCACGGGACCGGCATCTCCTGCGCGAGCTCGCCATCCTCGAGGTGGCGGACTGCGAGCAAATCAAGATCGTCGCCGGTTTCGGATCGACGGGCCGGGCCAATACCCGGCTCCTCCAGTTGGTTCGCGCCGGACTCTTACGTCGATTCTTCCTGGGCTCGGGCGGAGGTCGCAAGGCGCTCTATGCACTCTCGCAGAACGGTGCGCAACTCGTGGATGTTCCCTACCGGGGACCACGGCGGCGGCAGGATGAAGTTCTCGTCGCCGACTTCTACATCGCACACCAACTCGCGATCAACGAGATCTACTGCACCCTGAAGTACAAGCCCGTTCCTGGAAACACCTTCGAGCGTTGGGTCTGCTTTCACCAACCGGTCACCTCGTCCTTGGGATTGATACCTGATGGACTAGTGCATCTTCGGACCGCCTCCGCTGTTACCAGTTGCTTCGTCGAGGTCGATCTCGGTCATGAGAGCCTCGCGATCTGGCAGCGGAAGGCTGAAAACTACCTTCAGTTGGCGCTCTCCGGGGACTTCCGCAAGCAATTCGACCAGCCTTCCTTCCGCGTCCTCGTCCTCGTGAACTCCGAGCGCCGCCTGCATTCGATCCGCAAAAGCCTTCGCGTTGTTACCGAAAAGATTTTCTGGCTGGCGACAATCGAGTCGGCCAAGAGTAATTTCTTCGCCCCCATGTGGTTTCGGCCCATGGGAGATCAACCTAAACCATTCTTTGAGACCACATGAAATATTGCTTCCAATGCGGGCGCATGACACCGGGAGAACCACTCTTCTGCAGTCACTGCGCGAGAACGTACGACGTGAAACTGTGCCCACGCCTGCATCAGAATCCGCGCGGAGCCGAAGTCTGTTCCCAGTGCGGCAGCCGGGACATGTCGACCCCGCAGCCGAAGATTCCCATGAGCTGGCGGCTCGTCGCCCTGGTCGTCCAGTTGGGTCTCGGTCTGCTCTTCTTCTACGTCTCGCTCACCTTGGTCGTAGCCCTGCTCCGCACGCCTCAGTTCCAGCACTTCCTGGTTCTTACCGGGATCATCGTGAGCGCACTCATGTGGGTTTATTCAAAGCTCCCCGATTGGCTGCAGAAGCTGATCCGGGCTATCTGGAGGTGGAAGAGTCATGACGAGTGAGAGAGGGACATTGTCAGGTTTCATCGCGAACGCGAATGGCACGGAAACAAAGGCCATCGCGCGAACCAGCCTAGGGCAGAGCTACCCGAAGCATTACCCGGGGCCAGAGAGTCCCTTGGGCGTGCCGCTTTCGATCAAGGATGTCGCCCGCCTGATCGGCTGCTCGGCCTGGACCGTACGGCAGAAGTACATCCCGCTGGGACTGCCCCACCTGCGGTCCGGACCGAGCGGCCGACTGACGTTCTTCTCGAACCAGGTCGTCGCTTGGGTGGTCGCAAGACAAACGAAAGGAGGAAATTCAAAATGAGTCTTTACAAGCGAGGAAATATCTACTGGTCCGCCATCTGGGTCGATGGCGTGCGCCAGATGCGCTCGCTTGAGACCTCAAACCGCCGCAGAGCGGAGGCGCTCGAACGGGACATCCGGGACGAGATTCATGACAAAAAGTTCCAACGTCCTGAGTTCAAACCCGAGATGATCTTCGGCGAACTCTATACCCGGTTCCTGGCCGAAGGCGAGGTCAAGGCCTACCACCTCGACCGCTCGAAGCTGTTCCTGCCCTTCTTCTCCGAGATGGAAATCGGGCAGATCACGCGGAACGACATCGCCCGCTACCGCAATTACCGCCACGCAGAATACCTACTCAAACAGAAGGGGGAAACCCGAAAACCGCTCTCTGAAACCACCATCAACCGGGATATCGAAGTCATTCGGCATCTGCTCTTCTGGGCAGCCGACGAGGGCTTCCTGCCCGCCAACCCCATCGCCCGCATCCGCATGGTGCGGGAGCGCCGGCAGCGCCGTCCGGTAATGCCGGTGGCCGAAGAGGTGAAGTTGCTTACCTGCTGCTCCGACCATCTCCGGCCCATCGTCACAGCCGCCCTCGACACCGGGATGCGGCGAGGCGAGCTACTCGGCCAGGTCTGGGAGCATGTGGACTTTGATCGCAAGCTGATCTCAGTTACCCATTCCAAAACCGCCGAGGGCGAGCACCGGTTGGTTCCCATGACCGACCGGGTCTACACCCTGCTCTCAGCCTCTTGTCAACCGTCAGGGCCCGTCTTCACTTATGAAGGCGGCCCACTCAAGAACCTCAAGACCGGGTGGGCAGGAGCCCTGCGCCGTGCTGGGATTCCACGTTACCGATTTCACGATCTACGCCACACCTTCAACTCAAGACTGGTTGAAGCTGGCGTGATCGCGGATGTGCGCAAGGAACTCATGGGTCACAGCCATGGGGGAGATGTGCATTCGCTCTACACCCACGTTGAGTTGCCTACGCTCAGAGACGCAATCGCGCGCCTCGAAGCCTGGCACTCGGCCAAACTTAGCGGTCTCATACCCCCCGTCACGCAGGAACAACAATCCGATGACCAACCAACACCCGCTTCCCTCCCCCGAAACCGTCGCCGCCATGCGATCGCTCTTCTTCGGAAAACTGGCGGAGATCAACAACGACCTCACCCAGTCGATTGCCGATCTCACACTCGAGATCGACAAGCAAAACCATAACGCCAGCCTCGGTCTCGTCGCATACGTCGATAACCGGGTTCAAGCAATGCGCAATATCTTGCTCGTCCTCCGGGAGCAACTTGGAAGCTAAACATGAACGCAACAACAACCCAACAGGAGGCACTATGACAACGCAGAAATCAGTCCTCGCAAAGACAGCAACCCCCGCCGCCCCACCCACCACCAGCCGCAAGACCTGGATCAAGAAGACTCCAGTTGAGGTCGTCCTCGAGCAGATCGGCAAGCAAGAAGAGAAAGTCGCCGGGATGCGCGTTGAACTCACCCGCGAGGAACGCGAACTCGCGAAACTGCAAAAGGCAAAAGCGGTCTTGGAGGCCGTCTAGTCGTCCCACAAAAAACCAAAGGAGTTTGCACCCGTGCAAGCTCCTTTTTCTTAGGAGGAACTATGGGTCCAGATGTCGATGCAACCGATATTGGCGCGCAACTCGGTGCTGATGGCGTGAACAGCGTCGTCAGCAAAGTCGAACAATACTGCGCCTACGCCGAACAGCGCATTGCGCTCAAAAACCACCCCCGCGCCCTGGGTCTCCGGGCGGAGCTCTCACTGCTTGCAGACGAGGAGCGTCATCTTGACAAACATCTGAGCAGTGCCCCGCCTCCGGGAGAAGCACGTCACAAAAGGCGGAAAGCCATCTACGCCTGGACGATCACCGCGCTCCTCACCGGAGCCGGATTCTTCTTTGCGCTGCTTTCCTTCGAGCCATTTCGGCTGGGATGGAAGAGCTATGTCTACTGTCTCGGCATCGCCGTCGTCGTGCCATTTCTTGTAGACAAACTTCTCGATGACAATCGGCTGGATAACGTGGTCAAGGCGCTCACGGCAATAGCTGCGACTGCGGGGATCGCCAGCCTCATGGTGCTCGCCGTCATCCGTGGCGATCTGCTCGCGCAGCAGGTCCAGGCACCCCCAGCTGTAATCATCGACGGCGACCGACCCCCACCAGATGCCCCAAACACCTTCTATGGCTCAACCCTCGGCCTGCTCCGAATCGCTACCGTCCTGCTGTCATTTGCAATGGAACTCGGTGCGGGCTTAGCGCTGCGTGAAGCTTGGAGAATGCTGCCGCAGGAATCAGTGGATTGGGAGAAGCTTAAAAAGGAGCGGAGTCAGGTGCGTCAGCGGATTGTGTCGCTGGCCGCCGAGGTCACCCGTCTCGAAGACGAGCCAGCACTCTTTGCCGCGCAGTTCTGGCGCGACTTCTATGGCTCGATGCTCACCCATACCGTGCGCAACGCTATGACGAAGCTGCTCGTGCTAGGTGTGGGGATGCTCCTAGTTCCTCATGCACGAGCCGCCGCCCATCCTCACCTCAACCTCGTCATTGCCATTGACCTCACCAGATCCGTCAACGTCAAAGGGCCAGACGGAACAACAGAGTTTCAAAAGAATATCGGTGGGGTTACGCGCATCCTTGCCCAGGTGCCCGCCGGAGCGCACGTTTCCATAGTCGGCATCACCGACCGCAGCTTCGCGACGCCCTATATCCTGCTCTCGGCCACAGTGCCGGACGACTCGGGATACTTCGGCGAGCGGTTGAGCGCGGCGAGGCGTGAGCTCGTCCGAGTTTGGAGGCTGCGTAGCGGGCACCTGCAACCATCCTTTCCCTCCACGGACATCATTGGCACTCTTCTGCTGGCGAGTCAGATATTCAACCGGCAGCCATCGGGGGACGAACGCGTGCTTGTGATCTTCTCCGACATGCGAAACCATACCCGCGAACTCGATTTGGAGTCGCATTTGGGAGGCCTTGCGTTCCGAAATCTCGTCACGGCACCCAGTGGCGTTTCGGTGAAGCTTCCACATGTGCAGGTATATGTGCTCGGAGTCGATGGGGCGGGCAAAACCGCCGCCCATTGGCAGGCTCTCGAAAAATTCTGGACAGGATACTTCAGCAAATCGGGAGCTGCGCTCGATACATTTTCGACGCTTCGGGAATTGCCGGCGATTCAGGGCGCGCGATGAAGTATCACGATTCGGACTCACGACTCGGGGACTTCTGTTCCAAGGATACTCAGGCATATTTCTGCTACAACTGCTGGTATGCACTTGCTGAGTCTTCTCTGTACTTTGATTGTTCGATTCTCGCGTTCCCGTCGCGATTGCTTTTGGAGAGTCTGGCTCTTCGGCAACAGCTCGCAGTCTTGAAAGGGCGGCGTCAAAGAACCCGTTTTCGAGTTACAGACGGTGGTCTCATAACCTAGGGCGGCCAGCTTCTCGTGTTGACGACCCATCGATACAATGTCGCGAAGATATGTGGGATTCATTGCTCTCTCCTGTGAATCATTGTCCGGAAATGTGGCTCCGCCGAAGCCAAGTTGTAGCGCTGCTTGTGGAGGACTAAGGTTTCGTGAAAGTGATCGCAAATCCGAAACTCAGCTTGTAATTGGTCATGACGGGGACAGTGGTCACGCTGGTCGGCACAACGGAGCCGACCGCATAGCCGTTTCCCACGGTGGCCTTGCTGCCGAAGTAGACACCCGGCGTGAACAGGAAATATCGGAACAGTCCGACTGATGGGCCCAGTACATACTCCGCCGTGGAACCACCTGCGCTCTGGTTGCGGGTATTGGCCGCAATGCCAAAACTAGCGTAGACGGCACCCCAATCGCTCCACTCATACAGTCGTGCGTTGACCATCGCCAGCGGTAGGGGGTGAAATGTGGAGTTGGAGGTCTGGACGATGGTGGGCGCGGTCGCGGCAGGCGTTATCCCGGTGGGAGGCCCAACTGGGACGGCAGCGACTGCATATTGGTTATCAGGAACCGTACTGAAGACGACGCCAGCTGAAAGCGAGAAAGGGGTGGTGCATTCGACAACGACGGTTAGAACGGTCTCCGGCTTCGGGTTCGCGACACCAGGAATCTGGTCCACGCGTGTCACTGTGATGGTGTTCTTCTTGGTACTGGACAAGGCGAACTTGCAGGGCTCGGTGTAGTCGAGTTGAAAGGCGGTGGCCCGGTTAGAAATGGCCCCCCTAATGCGGTCATTCCAGCCAGAAAGCGCCTCGTGCGCGGCGATGAAGCTCTTGTAGGCGGTCGAGCCCGGGGCGAGTGCGACGGTACCAGTTAACGCATCGCCGTTCGCCTTGATGGCGGCAGTGATCTGGTCGGGGAACTTCGACAGTTCCCCCACGTTCGACTGGGCTACGTCGATTGCGTTGCTCAGTGCAGTCAGCTCGGTTGTCACCTTGCCTGACTGCTCAGGGGTGGGGGAATTGTGGTTCTTGAAGTCCTCGTATAGAGTGGTGAGACGAGACTGCGCGGCGAGTAGATCTTTGACCGTGGACTGCAGAACCGGCATCTCAGTCTTTGCATAAGCCGTTAGTGCTTGGTTTGCCGAGTTAAGGTCTCGCGCGTTCTGAGTTAGGTCCAGCTGCAACGTGGTGATGTCATCGATAGCAGGCCATTTGGCATTCAAACCCATGCTGAAAGTCGTGCCTGGCTGCAACTGTTCTGTCGCGGCGGGGACGAGCTGGGACGTGCTGTTCGGCGAGTTGGATAGGAATGCGATCAGCGCAGTGCCGCCCTGTTCCAGTTGAGCCGTGCTGTTGTTGGCAAGCGACTGTAGTTTTGCCAGCTCCGTCGTCTCGTCAGCTAGGTCGTTGATCGGTTTTGCCAATTTGAGGAGTGTGGCAGTGAACAATAGGTTCACCATTTTCGCCTCGTTGAGGGAGGTGTTGGCTTTCATAAACGAGTCGTTGACCAATGCAAACGGATCGGGAGGAGGAGCCTTCTGTGTATGCCCGTCAAGGCTGGTTTTCCCGACTCCCGCTGGTGGCAGTGCGGGGGCCACTGGGGTCGGCGTGGCTTGGGACGTGGGCGGCGTCGCCTGTGAGGTTGGCTTGGTAGTCCCAGTGCCCTGCAGACCGGTCCAGAGATCGGCCACAGGCGTATACACGACCGCGCTGCCAAGGTTGTACTGGTAACGGATCGTATTCAAGTTGGTCGCAATGACTCTGTGACTGCCGTAGAGGGTCTCGCCGGTATAGGTGTGGGACGCCATGTCATAGATCGTCACCTTTTGTCCGAAGGCAGCGCCAGGCAGGTCGAGGGCAACTGTGAGGAAGAGCGCGAAAGCCAGATTGATACGGTTCATGGAGTCTCCTAACGGGAGTAGTCGTGCGGTCCTGCGGGCCCGGGGCATCGGGAGAAGGTTTGGTTTGCGAGGTGTTAATCGGTGACGGGAGCAGATTCCCTTTTGGCAGCTTCAGCGTGACCACGTATCCACATCCAGGAACACAACCAGAAACAACGCGAAAACCCTATGTGGATGTGGGTTACAATCACTCCAACACTCTCAAACAAATGGACTACCGAGCTCTTACTGCGAATGAACTAGCCGAGCAATGCAGAAGCGTGGGAAGCGCGGACGCGTGGAATGAGTTTGTCCGCCGCTTTCAGCGCCCGATCGCGCTTGTAGTCTTGCGAACAGCCCGCGGGTGGGGAGTCACTTCTACAGCGTTGATTGACGATCTTGTGCAGGAAGTGTTCCTCCGGCTGTGCGCAAATGAGTGCCTCCTTTTGCGCAGTTTCGTCGCCCGCAAGGAGGACTCCGTGGTGGGTTATCTGAAAGTAATCGCAGCTAACGTAACTCACGATCACCTTCGCGGGGAAAAACGCATCAAGCGCGGAGGAATAACGGACCGGCGCATGGAAGATTACGGTGAACTGGATACGCTGTTAGCTGCACCTGGTCAGGCGGCGGCTGCCGTTAAGGCGATCGAGCTACGCGAGATCGACGAGGCGCTGCAATCGTTCGTACCCCATGTTTTGACTGAGCGGGACCGCACTATCTTCTGGCTCTATTTCAAGCAGGGTTTCTCAGCGCGAGACATCTCGACGATTGAGTCGATCGGATTGACCATAAAAGGAGTGGAGAGTTCGATACACAGGGCTACGAACCACGTTCGTCAGGCATTGCAGAAACCTGAGTCCGGAGCAACCTCAAAAGGCTACCCAAAGCTGCCACCGATCTATCAGGAGAACGGATGAAACGGCCCAACGACCAGCCAAGGCGTGACGACTCGACGCCAAGGTTGAACTCGGAGAAGGATACGAGGCGGCTGCCACATCAGGCTGCTTGCCCGCCCGCGGATACTTGGGACGAAGTTTGCGCCGGGTTTCTCCCAGAGGAGGTTGCGATGGGCCACTTACGCCACGCAGCTCACTGCCGGGAGTGCAGTCAGAGTCTGGAGGAGTCGATGAGGCTATTTGCGAGCGATGCGACTCCCGAGGAGGAATCTCTGCTTGCAACTCTGGAGTCAAGTTCTCGGAGTGGACAGGTGAGGCTAGCCGGGCACCTGTCGACGAGAATGCAGAAAGAACCGACTCGACCCTGCAGCAAATCCTGGTGGCGAAAAGGATGGTTCTGGCCGGCGCTGGGGCTCGCGGCGGCAGCAATCTGTGGGTTTGCCTATCTCGGATTTTCAAGGCTGCAGCCGCTTTCTGACGAGCGACTGTTAGCGCAGGCCTACACAAAGCATCGCCCTTCCGAGCTTCGGATTCCGGGCGCTCTGGCCGTTGCACTTGAGTCGCCGACTCGCGCTGCAGGCGCCGGTGATCATGGCTCCTCCGAGCTTCTGAAAGTGAAACTACGGGCTCAGGAAAGACTCGAGAGTAATTCAAATAACGCAGCACTAAGGCAATTGTTGGGCCGTATCGCAATCGTGGAGCACGATGGGGAAACGGCGCTTCGCCAACTCGAGATGGCACAAGTGCTAGACGCGAAGCTACCCCGGCTCAAGTTTGACTTAGGTTCAGCCTATTTTGAAATTGCCGAAACCGAGAGCAAGCCTATCGACTACGCGAGAGCTATCGACTTTTATAGTCAGTATCTGGCCGACTTAGATCGGCAAGATGCGGTGGCGTTGTTCGACCGTGGTCTGTGCTTTGAACGCGAGTCTACGTATAAGCGGGCGGCAGAAGACTTTGAGGCTGCCCTGGCGCTCGAAAAAGACCTGCGCTGGCGGGAAGAAATCCAGCAGCACCTTGATAGAGTTCGCTCGACAAGTTCCGGAAAGAACGGCGCAGAAAACCCTCCGAGCGGATCAACATCAGCGGCATTGTTGACGTCGTCGAAGCAAACAGACATCGATTACGAAAGTCATTTAGACGAAGCGACGCGCAACTGGCTCGTCCAGCGGAAAAAAGTACGTGAGGTTGATCTCGCTCTCGAACAGCTATCCCGCATGGGGCTAGCTCATGGTGACTCATGGCTGGCTGAAATGTTACGCGCCAGATTGACTGACGGCGAGCATGCCGCAGAGGCGGAGCTTGCCAGCGCTGTTCAAGAGAACTCAAGGGGGGATATCGATGCAGCACTTGCCTCATCTACCGCAGCTGCTTCAGGGTTCGCCGCGCGCGGCAACCGCCCCGGCTACCTCCGGGCGAAGTTTGAGTTGATCTATTCTCTGCAGAGGACCGGGAGTACCACGGAATGCCTAGCGGAAGCGCAAGGGCTGTTGTCCCAGCCAGTAGTTTCACGGTACTCGTGGCTAGACACCTCAGTGCGGTTGGAGATCTCTTCCTGCCATGCGATGTCTGGCTTGAACGAAGAAGGACTACGGGAGGCCCAAGGAGCGCAAGACGAGGCCCGACATTTTAGGCTTCCCATCCTCGGGCTGCGTGCCGCCAGCTTCATAGTCTCCGACAAATACATGTCGGGCCAGCTGCAGTCGGCCTGGGGGACCGCCGTAACAGCATTGGAGGAAGCCAACAAGACTCCAGGGACGGAGATGCGGCGATACCAGTTACTTACGGCAATGGAGAGTGTTGCTGAAGAAATGAAGCTTCCGTGGACACAGGCGGAAATCTCGGAGGCGGCGACAGAGGAGGCCTTGGCAACCGGCAACGCTCAGGTGTTGGCCTATGCCTTTGAGGATCTCGCATTGAGGCAACTGAGGATCGGTGCCACAAGTTCGGCGGGAGAGAATTTTAAGTCCGCGGACAAGGCGTTGGCCCAACTCGCGCATGGGCCGGCAGCCACGCTTTATCGCGCAGATTGGGCGGCGGATCGTTCGGTGCTGGTGGAAAGGGAACAGGGTTCCACCGCTGCTCTGGCCGCCCTGGCTTCGGATGAGAACGAATTTCGTCACCTTGGCATCGTCATGCCAAAGATCCACTTTTATACCGAATATGCCCTCCTGCTACGACAGGAGCGGCGGCCCACCGAGTCCCTGGAAAAAGCCTGGGAGGCAGTAGCGAGTTCGGAAGCCGTTCTGGTCGGTCTGCGCGACGAGGTGGCGAAGCGCGCATGGGAGCAGCAGAGCAGTCGGGCATACGATGTCCTGATCGATGACCTCGCGGAATCCGGTCAGATTGAATCGGCGTTAAGCGCTTGGCGATGGCTCCGTTCCGCCTCCTACCGCAGCGACCACGCAGCGATCACTCCGCGCCTCCTGCGAGATGTAGGAACGACCCCTGATTTGCAGCGCTTAGGGACTCGAGGGCAACTGACGCTAGTCTATGCGCGTTTGGAAGATCGCTATTTGGCGTGGTCTATCGAAAGAGGTCGCAATGTCCCGATAAGGATGAGATGGCTGACTGTCCAGCCCATTACTCTGGACATTGAAGCGAAGGCATTTGCTCGTCTATGTGCCGATCCAAACTCTTCGCGAGCGGATCTTGCTGTACTCGGAAATGCACTTTATCGCGACCTGTTATCTCCGTTTAAGGAAGAACTTAATCGCGCAGGACCTGTTGAGCTTGACCTTGATGACTCCCTCTCACGCATCCCCTTCGCGGCGTTGCAGTATGGTGATCACGTCCTTGGGTTGGAGCATGCACTCGTTTTCTTACAAGCAGCCCCCCTCTCCGAGTTGCTGGCCGGATCGGCTCAAGAGAAGCAACTGCCGACCGGTAGCCACGTGGTCGTACTCCGCGGAGCCGTCCCAAAGGGTTCAGAACAGCTCCCCGACAAATACGACGAATCGTTCGATATTGCAAAGCGATTTCCGGCAGCTCGGTTGGAGACGGCGACCCTGCTGCATTCGGGGCTGGAGATCCAACTCACCGGAGAGCCTTACCTGCAATCACTTTTGCGGAATGCCGATCTGGTTCACTACAGCGGGCATAGCGTGGACAAGGGCACCGAGACGGAATCCCCATCTCCCTCAGCTGGTGCGAGCTTCGTGCTCGCGAGAGGATCGCTGTCACACTGCCAACTAGCGGTTCTGGCTGCGTGTCGGACTCTCCACGAAAGGGAAGACGACGCCGATGGCGTTCCTTCTCTTGCACGGAGTCTTCTATCTGCGGGTGCAAGAAATGTGCTGGCAACCCAATGGGATGTGGACTCGCGAACAACGAGGATGCTAATGCTTCGCTTTTACGAAGGGATCGCAAATCACCAGGACTTCGCCGAAGCATTGCGTCAGTCACTGCGTTCCGTACAATCCGATCCCACCGTATCTCATCCGTATTACTGGGCCTCGTTTCAACTTGTCAGCCGATCTTCTATCCCAACTTCAGGAAATCACTCATGGCGATGACCAGACGTACCGTCCTTCGAAGCATTGGAACGTTAGGCGCAGTACAAACTATATATGGTGTTGGCGGGTCACTTCTTCTGGGTTGCAAGGGCAGTAGCATTGAGGCTCCCCCAACAACTCCATTTTCCAAGGCTCACGAAACTGCATCTGGAGCACAAAACTATTTGCGGATTGTGTTCGAAGGTCCGTGGCTCTTCAGTGGGTTAGCGAATAATAATATTCTTGCCCTGGCAGCAATGGATGGCATGCACGTTTGTCATTGTGCGGCGTGGACAGTAAACGGCTTGGAAGACCCCACAAAGGGTGGCCAGGGAGCTCTGACTTTAGGCAAACAGCAGGATGTGAGTGGCACCCTTGCTACCCCCACCCAGTTTGACTTTGCCAAAGTGGTGGGAGGGGCATTTCAAAAGCCGACGCCCCCGGCAGTCTACTTTCCCGATGGGAAAGCCGCGCGCGTGACGGGCGACATCGGAGTTACGTTACCCGTCCCCGACGAGGTCTATCTAGGAGGACCCCTAACCGATGGCATGGTCGTTGACGCGTCCGGTGCGAAGAAAAATATGATGCCCTACGTGGCGACGGTCCTGAAATACCTTAGGCCAGCACAGGGAACGTTCGGTTTGAACGTGACTATTCCGAATTATCCTAAGCTTGGGATCAACACGACTTTCACAGTCAGTCCGGGCGAGGATCTGTTGTTTCGCATGATGCACGTAGCCGAGTGTGCAGTGGGCAGCGACATCGACCATGCGCAAATGGCTTTCGGCGATCTCCAGTCGCGAATCACAGTCGGAGGGAATCCAACCGGCCTGACATTGAAACTAAACAGCGTAGCTTTCAGCCAAAACAGCCAGCCAGACGGAATTGACGACAACGAACTCGGGCTGGGATTTGCTTTCCCAGCTTGCCCATCGCCGGCACCGGGAATCGTCAGAATTCACAACAACACATTGGCAAACTGTGCGGGGGGGGGCGGAGCCGTAGGCGGCTAGTTTCTTACCTCCAGAGATATCCTCAAGTTCTGGTGTGCATCGCCAAAATTGCATCCGGGCTGGAAAACAGGCGTTTTTTGATGGAGGTTGCAGACTTTGTCGCGATGAGTTTGCAGATCGAGACGTTGTGCTCGCCCACCTCACGTTGCAGTGGATATTTCTGTACGCCCCCGCGCTTGGAGTGGTTCACCGTGAACGTCTCCAACCGCCAGTCGAAGTCGGTCAAGAGCAGGCGGGATATCTCCCCGCAGCGCAATCCGTAAACTGTCAGGAGCAACAAGACGGCTCTGGCGCGCAGGGCAGCGGCACTGTTCCCCTTTACACCTTTGAGTAGCTGCTGTACCTGCTTCCATCGCGGCCCCTCGGGTAACCCTTCATGCGCATATAACCTGGGCGAAATGATGCCTGCCGCGACGCCGGGCTTGCACCAGCCGTGCTGTTCGGCGTAACTGAAGAAGGAACGTAGCGAGTTGGCGTAACCGCATGCTGACTTGCGACTCCAACCGTTCGCTCCCTTGAAAATTAGGAAATCGTCCACATCACTGAGCCGTACGGCAGTCAACGTGCGATGCCGTTTGGAGAACCATTTCAGAAACAGGGATATCTTGCGCCGGTGCGACAGCACTGTCAGCGCCGACAGCCCTCTTTCTTCCGTCATCCATTTCGCAAAGTCATCGATCTCACTTGCGAATCGCATGCGCGGAATAGGTGGCTGTTTCAGCACGCCCGCGAAGCGCAGCCACTTCTTCGCTACATAGATGAAGTAGCTTGCCGAGGCTTTATAGGAATGTGCGAGGGGATTCGCGCTCTGTTTCCGTGTCCAACATTTCGCTGCTTTTTCGATTTCATCGATCCACACATCACGCAGCGCCGTCAGTCTCAGCGACCTGATGACATTCAGCAATTGCCACGACACACTGCGCGCAGCCGGAAGGCTCGTGCCTTGCCGAAGCAAGTGTTCCAGAAACGCTTCTCGCTCCCGAAGTAGGGGCGCTTGCTCCTGACGGGCGATGTAAAACGGCTCTTTCATCCATAACAGAGTTCTCAGCATAATCCGGGATCTCCTTTTCATCCCGGATCAGGCTAAGACTGTCAAAGATCCAACAACAATTTCGTTATGTTGTCTTCAGATTCGCAAAACACCTCATCTAAGCCCCAACACCGCAGCATCACAACA
Source organism: Acidobacteriota bacterium (assembly GCA_030775885.1). Taxonomy (GTDB): domain Bacteria; phylum Acidobacteriota; class Terriglobia; order Terriglobales; family Acidobacteriaceae; genus Edaphobacter. The sequence goes on from JALYIG010000097.1 coordinate 14,568, forward strand.
TAATCGCGAAGCCAACATAATCGGCATTATGTGGTGCACCACATAACTCCGACCACCTTCCGCTCTACCGGCAGTCGGAGATCTATGCCCGCGAGGGAGTCGATCTCGACCGATCGAGGCTGGCGGGATGGGTCGGCGCAACCACCGAGTTGCTGACTCCGCTGGTCGAAGCGGTGCGCGATCACGTGATGTCCGCGAGCAAGCTCCACGCCGACGACACGCCAGTTCCAGTGCTTGCACCCGGCACCGGCAAGACCAGGATTGGGCGGCTATGGACCTACGTCCGAGATGACCGGCCCTCTGGTGACAGCACCCCTCCGGCCGTGTGGTTCGGCTACTCGCCGGATCGCAAGGGCGAGCATCCCAGGCAGCACCTGAAGTTCTACAAGGGTGCGCTGCAAGCCGATGCCTTCGCAGGCTTCCAACACCTCTACGAAGCAGGAGCCATCCAAGAAGTCGCCTGCTGGGCCCACGCCAGGCGCAAGTTCCACGAGATCCATATCGCTCATGCTTCGCCGATTACAACCGAAGCCATCGAGCGCATCGCGATGCTCTACGCCATCGAAGCTGAGATCCGCGGCAGTACACCTGAGATCCGCAAGTCGACCCGTCAGGCAAGGGCCGGCCCCCTGCTCGACAGCATGCGCAGATGGTTCGAACTCACGCTCGCCAAGCTCTCCCGCAAGTCGGACACAACGGCGGCGATCCGGTATGCCTCCTCGCGCTGGCAGGCTCTCACCCGCTACGTTGACGATGGCCAACTCGAGATCGACAACAACACCGCCGAACGTGCACTGCGCGTCGTCGCCCTTGGACGAAAGAATTATCTGTTCTGTGGATCGAACGCCGGCGGAGAACGTGCCGCCGCCATCTATTCGTTGCTTGGCTCAGCCAAGCTCAACGGGGTCGACCCTGAACTCTATCTTCACCACGTGCTCGGACTGATCGCCGACCATCCCATCACCAGGATCAAAGAACTCTTGCCATGGAACGTCTCCATCGCCAAGACCTAAGACACTCCCAGCTAGGTGCCCACCTAACTTAGGTGGACACCTATTTATGACACTTGCATAGAAACGGCCAACACCACACGCTTACCCCAAGGGCGTCACACGTCGCGATGCTTTGTCGCCGAGGTCTTAAGATAGACGTCATCCAATTGCGGATTTATTAGATAACATCTGATCCACGAGATTACAGACTTCTTGTACAGCGTTACTCTCATGTATTGCCTTTTGCCATTTTTGGATATGTTTCTCGCCTCGTTTCGCAGTAAGGCAGAATACGATTTTCGGTAGTGCCGCCCCAGAAACGTAATCATCCGCGCGCACAATCTCGGCAACACCCAATTTGCACATTCTGATCCCATTAGACTCTTGCCCGAAGACTCTAGGAACTATCACTTGAGGAAGGCCAGCAGCGAGCGCCGCCGCGCAGGTTCCAATACCACCATGATGAACGACGCCTGAACTATTGCTGAACAGTTCTTGTAGCTTTGCAAAGCTTCCAGCTACCCCATCCTCGACGGTAACTCCAACCAACGCATCACAGGAGTTGCTCAACAGAACATAGGGACGTGTAAGCAAGCGACTTAGGGAGATACTGGCATTGAAAAATCTGGGAGCCCAGTCATCTGTAGTGCCTGGCGTTCCCGCGATGTAAACTACCGGTTTCCTTCGAAGAATGTCGGCTGATATAACTATGGGTGTCTCAACATCTAAAACTACATCATCAGACAATGGGAAGCCAGCCTGCAGATCGACATGCGGCTGCAGCTCCCCGCGAGTAAACCACCCCGGCCAAAGCCCGACTCTGAGGTGTGGCCCCCGCATTCGCGGAACACAGCGTATCCTTTCGGTGATGGAGGTGTGCATGATTCGATCAAGGGCGGCATACTCGCGCCTAAACAGAACTTCTGATGAGTCGATGGCGTTATTAGACGCGCCCGCGTTTGCATTAAGTGGTTCTAGGAAGATAGACAGAAGCGGTACTCCGATAATTCCATTGGCTATCAGATCCGAGTTTAGCTTGAGACTTCGTTGTGAAATCACTATTGTAGGATTGCTACTACTCACTTCCTTGATAAGCTTAAAAAGCTTATAGTTCCAAGGGATGTAATATTTTCCGAAGAAATCCATCCTTCGTCTACCTGTCAAAAGAGACACATCCTTTAAATACCCCACGTATTCACTGGGCGAGTTGAGTTCTCTACACTCCCAGCCACGTTGCATCGCCCAGCGCGTGTAACGCCCGTGCGCGATGAGCACGATATTATGATTACGCTTCGCCAGCGCTAAACCCAAATACAATAATGGAAACACATCGCCATCACTTCCGGCCGACGCCAAAATACATGTAGCCATAGGGATCCAAGCTGTACGCGATTGGTGCTTCAACCACAGTCAGGAACGAGTCTTTTGAACTTGCGCCATCATCTGGTGTTTTATCTGTGGCTTTCATACCTATATTGCAAACGCCATGCAATCTCTGCTTGGTACTGGTACCGTTGTCTTGAGGTTAGCCAACTCTTCTCAGCAGAATCGCCGACTTTAGCTTACCTCTGAGAAACGAGAGATTTGTAAACATCCCGTACAAAAGAATCAGCGGAAACTCGTCCGCGCCCCCAACGCTTGTCAAATTCCAAAGTTGGATGAATAGCGACGATCTGGTCCTCCGACTTGCCTTGACGAATCAGCGCCTGAACCCGCCCTTGAATAGCCGTTAACATGGCCACAAAACTCTTCACGGCATCTCCATCTGTTACCGCTCCCCGGGCGGGTACAATTCTAAAGGCCTTATCGGTCCAAGCACTTAGGGTCTCGATCATTCCCTCCAAGCGACCACTCTGAGCCTGGTCAATCCTAGGATAGCCGTCGCCTGGAAAGTCTTCTCCCATGTAGACTAAATTGCCTACATGGAAATGTGCAATGGCGTCCGCATTGCTGAATCCGGGATGCTGATGCACAACATGAATGGCTTCACCGTTCAGGTCCAATGACAAGACATCTGAAAAAGAAATCTTTGGACGATCCGCTTTGAGGCGTTTGAGCGCAGGCGGAAGAGGTATTGGATTACCCATTACATGCCCTCCGATCCTTTCCAGGGCATTCTCTTGCATCGCAACGAAAGCTCCCCTCGCGGCCCAACCAGCGTCCCCCTGTGATTCACTTAGCGTTTGAGGGAAAATGACGACGTACCGAGATTTCGATTTCGTCAGCGCCGATAAGGCTCGTTCTATCTCAGCGGTGCTGCTCACCGAGGGTGTTCCTACTAATAGAGCGCCGTCTGGCCCTACAGAAGCCACTACATTACCTGAGCTTGTAGAAAATACATAAAGATGCGAGCTTATTCTTGTCCTGAAGGGGGATGCTGCCATGGCCCCGTTCGGATGCATGAGCAGAAGGGCAAGGAGTAATAGAATCCCCTCACCTTTTGTGTCCTTGGTTGAATAGCTCCATATTCTATGCAAGACATCCATATCGCTCCCTCATATGCAGAAAGTCTTGACGGCATATAGCACGTCCGTGCGTGGTTTCTAACTAGCCGAGCGTGATGGGCCGCTAATGCCGCCTTACACGGAATGGATATGCTGGCCACATTGGATTTATTTCAAGCATCGGGCCGAGGCATTCTTCAGGGAAACACAGTCTATTAATTAGAACATAATCACCTTTGTCCGGAATGGTTGGAGGAAGCAACTATAAGAGAGGCTTTTATCTTCCTGCTTCCGTACCCGTATATGGCCCAGCAGCCTTTCGGCAGCTCTGGCAAAGCAATCTCGGCCCCGGATTTCTTTACATCGAGTCGAAACCATAAGCCTCGATTCTCCGGGTTTAGGGAGAACAAAGAGATTTCCAGTAAAGAAGACCCATAAAGGCTCAAGGTGGCCGCGGAGACGTAATTATCAGTGCAGAATTTACTTTCTTGTAGAGGTGTGCTTGGTATGCTGCGAAAGTGCAGCACTTTGGATTCATGCACTCCGAGTCTGCTCGCGCTAGCTTTATCCACTGGATACTCTGCAGCCGCTTTCCCGAGATCAAGGTTTAGGCTAATCGAAGGCCCATCATTGAGTGTCAGGTCGTGGTCATAACTCTGTATCTCAAGTGATACCAAACGCGAACGAAAAGGCAGTATAACGACATCTCCCTTCAGCAGATCGAATGAAACAGAGTGATCCAGACCAGAGCCAAATGGCAGGGCGAGATCGTCAACACCAATGTTCACCCGGGTTATATTCTGCACGCCGGAGTCTAAGTTGATAGCTTTGAGCAGTGAATTCGAATCGTCCGATGCGAAAAAGAATATCTCGGGCAATCGTGCCCCATGCGGAATCGAAATCGTCATTCCGTGTGCGAGCGAAGCTACAGGAAAAGCGGATAATACGGTGAATGGAAATTTGAATATCGGAAAGGAAGAGTTCGCGCAATGGAGTTCGAGTATATCGCTGCGAATGCCTGGCTGTGAAGCGGTTAAGGTTGCTCGGGCCAATAAAGAGTGGCTATCGTTTACTTTTAGAGTCGCAATGATCAGGTCTGCGTCATTTGAAGAAGAGCTAAAGCTGCACTTGCTTAGGGGTTTGTTAGAACTAGCTAAAATGTACGCAGAGACGGACGTTCCTGGAGGCACGTCGCGTGTGATGTACACAGAAGAGTCTCCAGCTGAGATTCGCCCCACCGTGGTGTGTAGGGGTTGGACAACCCGAGCATTCGCATGAATATGTATTCGTGTTCGCGTTGTACCGTGCTGGAGAGCGTTCCACGTGGAGGCTAATTGTAGAACTCCCGCACCTTGCAAGTACGCAGGCTCGTCAGGAAGCACCTCTGCTCCGTTTATAACAGCTTGTCTCAGTTCCTGTGGGGAGACCGAATGTTGCGCTTGCTTCAGTGCGCTAATGATTAGGGCTACAGCCCCTGCGGCTCGAGCCGCCGCAACCGATGTGCCGTCACTGGACGCCCAACATCCGGGGATGCGCCTGATTGTCCCCATGACGCGCGAAGACGGAGGATGAAAGCTTAGATCCGAGCAGGTCCAGCCGGTTATACCCAAAGCTGGAGTGACAAGAGTGGTCCCCCACATACCATTTGCATTAGGACCTGAACTCGAATAGGGACTGACCACATCTGGCCATATGCTTTGAGCTGAGTCAAACGTAAAGTAAGGAATCATGGCACTGGGATTGTAGGCTCCGATCGACAAAAAGACTTTTCCGCTTCGCCTGTTCGTTTCTAACCCGGGCCCTTCATTGCCAGCCGCAACGATAATCGGCTTTCCTGCTTGCAGACTAATCCTGTCGATAAATAACGGCGTGATAGGCTGAGCGTCGTCTAAACTGTCTGAAATGTCGGTTGTGATACAGATGACGTCGACGTCCTTTCGGTTAGCCGCGTGCCATACGCTGCTTATCAGCTCAGATATAAGGTTTGTGTCTTGCCTGACGTAAAGAACACGGGCAGCTGGAGCCACTCCCGTAAAATGCGAGTCGATTATGCTTGTTCCTGCAGCCGCAGTGGCCACCATCGTGGAATGCGAGTCGTCGGCGATCTCGATATGCGGAAGGCCATCCTCAAGCACACAATAAATGAGTGCGAAGTCACCATCCTCATCGTATGCCATATGCTTTTTGGGATCTGATATAAGAAGACGTGCAAAACTTCCCTTATGGTTTACCTCGAAAAGATGAAGAGCATTCTGAAATGACTTTGCATGAAGCGGAACAATTAGTGCCTCCATGTCGAGATCGGACCACTCTACGCAGAACGCGATGTCATTCATAGATCGCTTCATTATCCATATTCCGACTCTGTGGCCCGTCCGCTGTGATTGTGGACAACTAGAGGTTGTCGCTCCACCCTGTTCAGATTCAAATCTCACGAGTCCGTCGTCTTGATGAGCCGCTGAATACCGCACCCTCCGTTCGTCGATCTGACTCTCAGGAATGAGGACACCGGTCAGCTTCGGGATGGAATTGCCCCCTAAGTCTAGGGCACCCTGCAAAGCGGGATGGCTCAAATCAGCTATTCCATCGAGAATGGCAATCGTAACTCCTCGACCGTCCGCCGTTGGATGCTGTGATCGCCATTGTGAGTATTGAAGATACGCATTTGGGTCGAGCGTAGAATGTTTATCTAGGAAGGCGCCATCCAAGAATGGAAGTGCCGATTGTGCAAAACCTTTGGCGACGGATTTGTCTTGGAAAGCGTTTCTTAGCGCTCTCCGCTGGATGATGCTCCCCGACTCGTGCTCAGCAGCGAGTCGCGAATCTAGACGATTTTCGTGTACATCATCAGCGAACATCATTGACCCTCCTACAGTGAGGTCTACGATGTCCCCTAGCGAAATTAGGCGCCAAGCCTGCGTCGGAGCGATTTCACACAAAAGGTAGCCTATCGATGGAATAGCTCGTAGGGGCTTCCCGCTGCTAGCTATGACCTCTCTAACCACCTTGTCTAACTTTCCGCGCTTCGCGGCGATGATGAGCGGCACCGTTCTTTGTTTTTCAGCTATCGCCTGTACAAGCAAAATACGGGTGCTTCGTGACAAGCTAGCCTCTTTCACCTCGTTAGGCCAGCCGTTCCTTTGGATATGCAGAACTCGATGGAAGCGGGGCGGGCCAAAGATAGAGTCTCCGCGGGCAGAACGAGGTCTCGATTCTACGTGGAAAGTGGAGGGATCCATCTTCCTCCTAGTGAACCCGTGTGAGATCATGCGATCCGATAAAGCCGAAATGCCAAGGAAAAGCCAGGTCACAGCTAAAGCGAGTAGTCCTAAAAGGGGATTACGTTTTCTATGCGATGTTTGTCCTGCCCTGTGGTGCTCAAACGCACAACCACTGTGCAGTAGATGTTCGGAGCGTGACGTTTGCATTCCTTTGCTAACCCTCCCGACCGAATACGACCCCGATCTCCATCAATTCGATTAGCACCGCGGTTAAATGAGAACCTACTACGTCCGCAGTCAATCGCAGCTGTAGCTCTTGTATAGTCGATCCGGTTTCCTCCTGAAGTGCCACCAGGACAGGAAGCACTTCTTCTTTTAAGATAATCCGACGATTCGGTTCATGCAATATTATGCAGCCGTCACTTCGTTCAAGAGCCGCTCTCGGATCGTAGAGGTACAGAAGGGTTGCAGGATTCTGGATCAGCTTCTCGTAATGCCCTGCTCCTCCAATCCGTACAAAATGCCGCGGAGTTAGGTTAAGAATTCGCTCCTGCATGAATGCATTAACCGAGGAGACGTTAATTAGAGCTTCGATCTCAGGCTTATAGCGATTAGCGAACTTGTCAATCGACTCCTGAGACGACCCATAGAGCGGCAGGTCAGAGCGACCGGCCCCAGTTTCCGCTAATTGCTTCGCAATCCAGTTTCCTAAATGGATGCCTGTGCTGTTGTGTATCCCGATCGCTAAGTGAATTGCGGGCTCGCCCGATGGGTGAACAGAATGCCATTCTCCTCTTGGAACATATAGGAGGCTCCCCTGTTCAAGATTGATAATGGTGTGAGCTACGCCCGGTCGTTCATTGCGCTCTCTCATGAATCGAACCGGACTAGAGGCGGTCGCTCCATACAAACGCCATTCCTTCTGTCCAGTCAGCTGCAAGGCAAGCACCTCGTGCTCGTCCCAGTGAATGCCGAAGCCCGGATCACTGCCCCAACAAGCATACAGATTGCACTGTACCCTAACACCAACAAACGTTTCCAATTCATTCGCTAGTAAGCCGACGTCCTCATGAATCTCATCAATACCGTTGACGATCAGCGTTGCACCCTTACGCAACACATCTTCAACACGGAGTGCATCAAAGATCTGAGGACGTGACTGATCCTTTTGTTCTCCTCGCGTCAGCATCAAGTTATCTAAATACCGTCCCTCAAGAGCGAACTGTATTCTGTCACTGTCTGGCGAGATCATTCTAATGAGCGTCTGAATCTCGCTCTCGCTCACTAATGAGTTGTGTAACCTCTCCCCGATGTGCACAGCCCGCTTGTTCCATTGATCTTCCCAAAAGCTTGAGGTGAAAAGATACTTCTGTAGATGACCCATGACGGGACTCGCGAATCTTCTACGGCTGGTAGGACAATCAAGGCCAATGCACCTTCTCAGGGTGGTTGCAGAAGGCTTCAGCACTCCCATCACGTACCGGTGCATTAGGTTCGACTCAATCGAACTCATGTCGATGCCTTTCTCGGATCCTTAGCGGTCTCTTAGAAGTTCATTCATCGGTATTCTCACCAACTGGAGGAAAGGGCACAACATGCCAAGACATAAACTCCCTAATGTCAACGAGACGTCAAGTAATATGACTTTGGTATTTGAAGTTGAGTATTGAATGCTGACCAAACTCGTATAACCCCGAAGCACTAGCCCGGTAAGGGCGATGCCACTTATGACTGCCACAGAGTAGTGCAAAAACATGATAGACGTTAGCCGAGTAAATATTGATCTTCGTTGTGCCCCGACAGCGAGGCATATAGCGATTTCTCTCCGGCGGCGTTTGATGTGGTAATCCGTAATCCCCGCGATTCCGAGACACAATAGTGTGATACTGATTACGGCGAGAAATACTGAATGACGAGCAAGCATGTCTTCTCTGAAGAGCTGTGCACGTTTCTGCTCTGACAACGTATGAGTCCAAACCGGATATTCACGATTCTTCGCGGCGACAACCCGGAGGACGTCACGAGCAACGACAGAGGGATCTACAGTCGAACGAAACGTCAGTGTGGGCCATGCCTGCATTTCGGAAGAGGCGTTGTAGTTGAGCAGCACGAAGGGATTCTCTGACGTGTGCAGGTCAATCAATCTCACGTTTTCGGCGATTCCGATGATCCGGTAGCTTTTGGCCGTGGCGCGCTGGTCTCCAATCATTAGCTTTTGGTCTATGGGGCTCTTGTTGGGGAACAATGTCTGCGCCAGTGATTGATTGACTATCGCTGTGCCGTCTTCGTTGGCAAGAAATGTTCTGCCAAGCTCTAGGCGACTTCCGATGGCAGTGATAAATTCAGAAGTCGCATACAGCACATCAGCCGTCGCCGAAGCAGAACTTTGACTTGCCAGATACAGGTGAGAGGGATACTGAATCCCCAGCAGTGGCGGCGAAGAGGACAACGCGGCACTCGATATGTTCTGAATATTTAGTATTTCCGCCAACAGTTCGCTGTGATACCTGGTATCATCAATTGTTGCAGTTTGCTGAGTTGCGATCGGGGCAAGACTTACTATGCCGACGTTGGAATCGCTAAAGCCATCCTTCACATGGCTTAGGTATTCCAGGTCTAGCATATATTTTAAAGTCATGCCTAGTATCGCTATCGTAGCTGCAAGTTGAACGTCCATTGCGAGGCTTCGTATGAAGAGACGCAACCTATCATTAAGACCGGTTTGCTCAGGTCGTAGTTGACCGGAACGTATACCGCTAAAGAACGCCAATATCGTTACGAGCGAGGTGAGTAGATATGCAGCGCCACATCCAGCAAGCGTCGTCATCATATGGCGATCGAATCGTAACAACAAACTGAGATTTCCAAATGTGTTGCGAGCGGCGTGTTCAGTCAGCAGTAGTAACGAAAGTCCTGCAGGCACTGCAAGCAGTGTACCCACAAATACCAACATAGCGCATTGGCAGATCAATTCAGTGTAGAACCGGCTGAGTTGAGCGCCAAGCGTAAGCTGGCTTGCAAATCGATTCGACTTCAGAATGTACCATGATGTCAGCAAGCCCGCATACGTAATGCAACTGATAAAGAACGTGAACAGAGAGAGGTAGTAATAAGCACGAATCGAAGGGCCGTATGCATCCTTTAGAACATAGTCGATCCCTGTTGATCCATATTCTACCTGAACCTCTTGCTGCTGTATTTCGCCCCTTGTATGTACGTTGGTCGTTGCGTCTGCAGCTATTTGGCGGATCTCTTTCCAACTATGCTGAATGTAGTCATTTAATACGGATGCCGACCAGCTTTTACTCGCTCGGACCATAATCCAGCAAGGGTATGCATCTTCAGCTAACGAAGATGTCCCCATGTTGCTCAGATCGCCACTGCGCTCCGCCGCTATCATCACATCGAACGGAAACCCGAGAACGAGACCCTTGAAGGGGGGGGACACAACCCCCACTATTCGGAAAGGCCTTCCTTCAATGAGAATCGCCTCCCCAATGACCCGTGGATCCGAGTTCATCTTCTTGGTCCAGAAGTTATAACTGAGCGCAACAACTCTATCGGCTCCGCTTGCGCTGTCCGCAGGGATCAGCAAGCGTCCCAGCAAAGGCGTGGCTCGCAACGTTCTGTCACACTTTCCACTTAGACCCAGGACTGCGGCTGCATGAACCTGGCCTGGCTCTCCAACTCCCAGTTGTCTCGTCACAAAGCCGCATGCTCCTTGGATGAACTCCTGCGCATTCAGTCCATCGAGGAATGAAGAGGAGATCATTTGCCTTCCACTTCTACCTACGCCACTTATGAGAAATAGCTGTTCGGGCTTCGGAACCGCAAGTTCGTCGAAGAAGAGCACATTCATCAGCGACCGGCTAATTATCATGCCTGTCGTTCCTACTGAGACTGCCAGTACCAAAGACATAATCAGTAATGGAGTAGTGCGTATCGCTCGCATCAGCGTTCTGAAGAACATTCGCGCCCTCCATCTTGATTGTAACTTCCGTCTCGCGAGTCGAGTACCGGCAGACTTAGGCATGGGTCAGGGCAGATGCTCGGCTCTATTAGACGAGTATTTCCCTGATATCCCAAATCCTCGATTCCGATCCGGCACGTAAAAAACGCATTTAGGACATCTTTTCGTAGCTTGGAGAAAAAAGTCGAGCATTGCGTACGTAAGCTGTCCCCGCTTTTGGAATTGACAAAAGCTATCTTCTCTAAGAAGGCGAGGTGCTCTTGCTCCGATGCCACTTCGAAAGTCGCGCGGCTCGTGGTACTAAAGAGATGAACGATGAGGTCGAGTCCATCATATAAGTGGTCTCGATAGGCGGGGTCCAGTTCACACAAATGCAAGATGAAAGCGGGTACTCCGGCGTCGCTGGCTGAACCGGAATGATCGTCTCTAGGAACAATATAGTCACTCAAGAGAGAAAGTCGTGCATAAATGAGATCTTTTGATGCATCAGTATTAAGATTCATGTGAAGCCCCTCTGTGGAGATCTTGGTCGCTGTTGGCTGTCGGGTGTCAAAGGCGGCATGCTAGTCCTGGGATTGTAGGTAATGCTCTGAGGCCATCCACGCCAAGGCCATGATGGTTAGCGTCGGCGGCTTTTCAGGAGTGGTGACAAAAGCGCCTGCGTCAACTACATATAGATTGGAGATCTCGTGGCTCTGACAGAAGCGGTTGAGCACGGAGGTCCGCGGATCGTGCCCCATCCTGACGACGCCTGACTCTCGGAAATTCTGGCCTGGCGAGGTCATGAACTCTTGATTGCATGGGCTGTGCTCTAGAACTCTTCCCCGTATTTGGGACAATACTGCGTGGGCAGTTTCATGCATGTGGCCGGCCATTGCGACTTCCTCTTGTCCCCACGAGAAATGGAATTGTAGTACCGGAAGGCCCCATCGATCCTTCATGGTAGGGCTAATTGTGCAATACGATAGTCTGTTGCTCACCATCTCCCCTGTGAAAATGAAGAAGACCTCGCTGCCGTATCGCCTTCTACACGCGTCTTTGAGTGATTTACCGAACCCTTCATGTTCATCGCTCAGAGCGTCGAAGAGCCCCATGGATGGCATCTGCAACCCACCTGCCACCAGCAATTCATAACCTTTGTTAAATCCACGGGTACTTGGTTTCCACCAAGGGATCATTGTGTGGGGTCGCCCTATTCCGTCACAATTGTGTGACTGCATACCCTCCAATGAAGGAATGTGAGCGTGGACCCGAACACCCACATTGTCGCGGAGATTCTGTCCAACCATACCGGACGAATTCGCTAAGCCGTTCGGGTGATGTGGGCATTTCGAGTTCAAAAGAAGGCGGCCAGACTCGCATGCACTAGCAGCAAGAAAGACGGCTTCGCATTGGATGAGGTGCTCTGTATTGGATCGCTTGTCAATATAAGACACCGCCGTGACGCGACCATCATCAGCCCATAGGCGGCTTGCCATCGAGTCTGTGAGAAGTCTAAGGTGCCCGGTTTCAAGAGCGTCCGGAATTGCGGTCTGTCCAATACTAAAGCCCGCAGCCGTCTTACAACCACGAGGACACTGAGCGCAATAGTGGCACGGTGGCCGCCCATTGTGCTGTTCTGTAAGCACAGCCGACGCAGTCGGTATTATAGGTATACCGAGCGCCAGGCAGCCTGCTGCTATCACCCTTTCGTAGCAGCGTGGCGAAAGATGGCGCCCTTTATATTCAGTTGGTGCGGCATAAGAAGTTGGTCCCGTGATTCCAATATATTCTTCTACCTTTCGGTAAAATGGAAGGAGATCGGAATAAGATAAGGGCCAAGTTTCGCCTTGGGGTCCCGAAGCTTCGAAATCCGAAGGAGCAAAACGAGCTACCCCTCGTCCCCAGTGATTCGTACGTCCGCCCACCATTCGAGATCGAAACCAGCAAAACTCAGATCCTGGTCCAATTTCAAAGGGCTCATCGGGAATGCGCCAGAACCCGTCAGCCATAAAATGCCGGCCAGTACCTCGGATATCCAGTCCCCTATCATCTAGATCATAAGTCCAAAGATGTTGCTTGTAGTCCGTTTCAACATCCAAGCTTTTCCCCGCTTCGAGCAGCACGATGTCAACACCTGCTAGGGCTAAATTGCGTGCAACTATCCCTCCAGACGCCCCGGAACCAATTACACAAACCTGACATTTCTTTGAGCCTGCCTTGGCACGATGCTCGGGCAGGCGAATACTTTCATTTTGCATTCGACAATATCCTTCCTGTCTCAGAGCTAAACAAACTTTCGTCTGCGCTTTTTTTCTGCAAACCAACGACCTGGTGTGCCCAATTCAAAACCGCGGGTTTATGAGAACTGGCAATAACGGTGGTGGAAGCATCCAGAGACTCTAGGCGCTCTAGAATGTTCTTTTCGGTGGCCGAGTCTAGACCCGAAGTAAATTCATCAAGCAACAAGAACTCCGTGTCCTGAAGCAGCGCACGAGCTAGCGCTAGCCTCTGCTTTTGGCCGAAGGAGAGTAAACTTCCGCGCGGACCGACGTTGTAAGCAAGCCCTTCGCTCAGGCTGCTCACCACCGAATCGAAGTTGCTTACATACAAAGCCTTCTCGAGTTCCGTCTTTGAGAAGTAGGGGTAGGCTAGTCGCAGATTGTCCTCGATATTCCCCTCGAACAGAATGACTTCTTGGGGCACGATGCTGAACATTCCTCGGTAGGAGCGGATGTTCATCGTTGCTATATCCGTGCCCCTGTAGCGAATTATGCCCTCTGTCGGCTGATAATGACGCATTATCAAACGTAGTATTGTGGTTTTGCCTGTGCCGCTCGGTGCAACAAGACAGGTGCGGTCCCCCCTTTTGACCCGTAAGCTTAGGTCCTCAAACACCGAGACTAAGCCGGAATAGGAGAAGGATACGTGCTCAAACTCTAGATGTGTCTCATTCGACGAAACATTAACCGCCGTCAATTCACATCCGCCTTTGGTAGCCGGAGATGTAAGATCAGGTGATGTAACCTGGCTCAGGGTAAGGTCAGACGACGTCACAGCGTTCAGGCTAGCTAACCAACGGCGGCATCGCGAGTCAATATCTGAGAGAGACGATAGTGGTTCGGTCATGCGAACAGTGAAATAGTACAGAGCAATTAGTGTTCCGATCGTAATGATTCCGCGCATCACTGCAAAGCTTCCGTAGACTAAGGTAATGATGATTGCCGCTGCAACGATCAGATGAGCTGACATTGCATAACCCACTTCGGACTGCCGCCTCTGCACGATTGCAGCACGGAGGTCGTTTGCTCGTTGCGCATACATCTTTTGTATTCTAGGCTCGCAATGCAGATCCTGTATCTGAATAACTCCAGATACGAGGCTGCTAAGATATGCCACGTGTCTACGTGACAGGCGCGCCACGCGCTCGGAGAGTGGAACCAGGACTTGGCCATTGCGCTGTCTGATGATTGCATACGCTGCGAAAGCAGGCGTCAGCAGCATAGTAAGCTTAAAGTTTAGCAAGGCCATAGTAGATATCATGATCACGCCTGTGCTAATCGCCCGTGTAGCTTCGACAGATAGGGCAAAGAGGCCGTCGCATACCTCCCGGACTTCATCGTGGAGAAGATGAACGTTTGCCCCAACTGCAGATGATTCTTGATAAGCAGCATTTTGTCTCAGTAACTTGGAGAGCATCCGGGTCCTGAGTAAGACCGTGGCAAACTGACAATATTTGTCACTCCAGACAGATAGCAGCTTGTCTGTGATTGATCGTGCCGCGAACCCAAGGACAAGCGCGGCAGCGCCAGCAACCAGATTCCATCGGAGACGGCCGGGTATGGCGTCGTCGAGCAGCCAGCGTATGACCAGAGGTTCGATGATGGCGAGGCAAGATGACGCGAGGACTGCGACCTGAAGGAGGACGAATCCCCGTTGTATCGGTCTAACAGCCGTCCAAATCATTCTTACCGGCCCATTTTTGGGTGATTGAGGAGTTTTGTCGGCCATACGTTTAGGAGCGGTGATTCACAAGCGAAAAAAGCCCGAAGGACGCCCAGAGCGAGCATCCTTCAAGCCTTCGGCAATCAACTTACGATCCGAACTTGCAATCACAGCAGTCATGCGAATACTTGGAACCACCAAGGATAAGCTCGGAAGCTTGTCCAAGGCGCACTAGGGTTGGCTTTTCGTAACGAAAACCGCTCGGCTTCGAGGCGGCGACATTTGCGAGTAGAGTGTTCATCGACTGGTCTCCTTTCTGTCGTTTTGTACAACATCGTTTTCAGATCCGCACGATAACAATGAAGGCCCCACAGTCGTTCTTAGGAGAGCGCCATACCGGCGGCTTCTCGGTTCGACGCCCATTGCTCCAGCGTTAAGATCCGAAATAAATCTGCTGACTGATGCTCAAATCCGTGGCGGGCTTTGGCTAGCGATGACATCAATTCATGTTGTTTAATTATTGATCGTCTGGCCAAAAAACTACGTTTACATAAGGCTTCCAATTCTTCACCGTTACGTTTGATTGCTCGTAAGACCGGCTCGGAAGGACCTTTCTTGTCCGTCCGGCTAGCGATGTCTGGTGGGAGAATGTTGCTAAAAGCTCTGCGTTGCAGCGACCGGTCTTGATTGGGACGCAAGAGTTGTTCCGCCGGTATGTTCATCAGGAACTCAACGAGATCTCGATCAAGATACGGCATGGCTACGTCGATACCAAATTGCTCGCGGTAACGCGTCATTGATGAAGTCGATATTGCATTGCGCAGGAGACTTCTTCTTTGTCTCGCACAAGGGGGAAGATGACTGCAATCAGCTTCAGCGCGCAACAGGATTCTTTCACGGCAACTGGTTTTCCTCGCAAAATCGTCGTCGAACCAGCTGGGCAGCTTCATCTTGTTGGGCTGCACGTTGGTCCTGACTCGGAGAGGCAGTAGAGGCCAAAGTGCACCTAGCCAGAAGGTGCTCCACACGGACTTTGTTCGGTATCGTGCAAGATCTTTCGAATAGATATACAGCATCTTCCATTCCGCTCGTAGGAGAAAATCTGAAAGTATCGGGTAGAAGGTGGGATCATGCATAAAAACGTGATCGCCGCAAGTTCCTGACAATAGAAGGTCGGTACCTGCGTCGTACATAAGGCGAGCCAACTTCTCGTAAGTACAGCGAAACGCCCGATGTGGATTAGGTACATAGTTATCAGGATAGTAATCAAGACAAGATAGGATCTGATGATCTTCAATGAGGTGGTTAGGTGCCCCAGTCTTGCGAATAACAGATTCGATGAATGACTGTTCGTCCGAACCGCCTGATCGATCATATATAAACGACGCGGTTGTAATAGATTTCAGTGAGGTTTCGCCGCCATGCAGCATCCTATCAAGGGAGCAAACAATCGATGATGAATCTAATCCGCCACTGAGTTCGCAAACTACCCTCGTGCGGTTTCCGATCCGCCTGCGGAGACTCAGCTCAAATAGGTACCTAAAATGCTCTTCGTAGTCGGCGTCACTTCTATAACTTAGAGTCTTAGTCGTGGCGAGCCCCCAGTAGCGGCTAACCGTAGCTGATAAGTGATCGCCAGAGAAGATGAGAAGACTTCCCGGCTCAACACTATGAACAGCAAGATACGGGGTTGATGTCGTATCTTCTGTGTACGTCAAATACCCGGCAACGAAATCATCATTCAGGGTGGCCTGCGCGTCTGGTAAGTTGGTTAACACACCGATTTCTGTTGACCACCAGAGCTCGCCACCCTTAGTTGAATAATAAAGAGGACGAAGTCCAAAAGGGTCTCGTGCCAAGATGATTTGATGGTTCATGAAATCACAGATAGCGAGTGAGAAGTCCCCAACGAGATGATCGATGAAACGAGTACCCCATTTCAGATATGCAGCAAGTATGAGGGTCTCGCAAGTTGACGGTCCTGGTTCCTCTGTGAAAGATGTATCAAGTTTCCTTTTGAGTTCGTCCTCGTTGTCGAGGCGACCGTCCCACAATAAAGAGACTTGAGTCGCCGCTGAGTAACACACAGTCGTTGCAACTTTGCTGGCTCCCGGACAGTCCATCAGAATTGAACGCACGAGAACTGCATTGGTACGAGCGATCACGTCGCAGTGCCACCCATCGCTACCATGGATCGCTCCTTTACGTCTCAAGCCCTTAAGGTGGCTAATGGCTTGTTGTCTATCGGTCTCAGTACCAATGTTCCACGCACCAGCATAAGAAATCACTTACATTCCCCGACAGAACGGATTGATCTTAGATTCGATCTAGGACCTGTAGTTCGGCGATAAAGGCGGGATCATCCAGGATAGCTACTCCGGCAACTTCGACCCAAGCGTGCGCATAAAATGGCGTGCGACGACACCCCACAACAAAATCCGATGGTATCCCACTCAAGCGGAGCAGTATCGTAAGGGCAGCGGAACGTTGCAGACAATTAATATTCCTCAGGTACCACACCTGTGCGTTAGCGAGTGACGCGAGAACGGATGGAAGCATCAGTCCAGGCTTAACTGCATTTCTCCTTGGAGTATGCGAGACAAGCCAACAGAGCTTCGGGAATTTAAGAAATAGAAGAGTTAGATCACATATAGTGAGGATGATGAGAGCCATGAGTGTCGCTGTGCACGAATTCTGCGGTACTCTGGCCGAATTGTGCATCGAGGGAATGCAATCTGTTATTTGCTTAGATGACACTTAGCTACCCTGATGAATCAAGAGATTTTGCTTCAAAACGAGCAGGAACTCTTGTACATCCACCAATGCTTGTTGGTATTCGAGGGAATACTTGTTCGCGAGATGTTGCGCAATGGTGTTTACCGGATCTTTCCGTTTTAGGCCCTCCCAGATCAGAGTCCCGGTTTCATTAAGAGATAAGATTGCATCATGCTTCACGTCCATGAGCGTCCCTCCCTCTTCATCGGCGATGAACTTAACGTGCGAGGAAATCTCATACGACATGTGGGTGACTGATGCCAGTTCTTCTAGAGAAAAGCCGTTTGTAGAGAAGGGATGTTCGTTCAGGATCGACATTGTATCTATCCTCTAGTCCTACCTAACGTTGAGAGTGATATGCCACGCCACGCGATCGGTAATGGGTCCTGAACTTTGGGAAGAAGGTATCCTATTTTAGCGGCCGCATGGAATAGCGTTCTAATGAGATATTGAAGACGCATGCTGGTTGATAACAAGAATACCCTTTGCAGATATGCTTCTTCTTCACGATTTCTTCAAGAGAGGACCCGTGTTTCCTGTACTTCTGCTTCGAGGATTATTTGTACCAGATCATGTACTCACAATCGGATCAGAGTGTCAAGTTACATATAGCGTGGGGGCTCTGGGTGGTGGTCTCCCCGATCCAGGCCTCCGGCGCCGGTGGTTGGTACCCAACGAGCAGTACGGTCATAACGGAGAAGTGGCCCACTCAACTTGGAGACATAGGAGTATCACCCTTCCTGCAGAATGTCAATAGGAAGGGCGGAATCAAAGTATCGAGTAGATGGCTCGATGTTAGCGGAGAGTTAGATCAGAATTCGCCTCTATGAACCAGAGGACCACATCCCTCGTGTCGTCAAATCTCTGCTCATCACCATTAGCGATCTTGTCAAATGATCTATGGTATTTAGACAATGAAGAATGAGGCGATGTTCTCGCAAGCGCGAGGGCATCGCCGTTATCGCTTATATCGAACGGGAAGGCCGCGATCAGGGCGCGCTGTTTCCTATAATTCTTGACGATCTGGGCTGCCCGACCATATGTGTCGCGTCATCGATGCGTTCGTTGAGCACCTCGATAGCAAAGCTGGGCTTCGGGCTTACGAAGGCAGCCGAGACGGGCAGGCCCGACTATGACCCTCGTGCGTTATTGAATCTGTATCTATTTATGTCATGGCTATCTGAACCAAACTCTATCATCGAGACGTCTTGAGGCGGAGTGCAATCGCAACGTAGAACTCATGTGGTTGCTTCGCCGCATTGTCCAGATCACAAGCCCATAGCATTTCCGCCGCATGCTAGAGGCAGTGACGGCCGCAGGCGCGGAATTGGGCCATTTTGCTCATTATTCGACTGAGGCGGCCTTCGCAAGGGTTAATGTGCTCGGTGAGGTGGGGGCTGAGGCGGCGATCGCGTCTTCAGGCCGGTTCCTCCCCATTGTTCCAGATTTTGGACAAGCCGGGTCAGTGAACACAGGTTACGCGGCTGGTGCTGCGGAGTCGCATACTTGCCGGCACATTGACGCCGACTGTGATGAGTACGCTACGCCTGCTGAATCCGGCACAGGCGAAAGTAGAGTTGCGGCCGGTGCAGCTGTTGGTCGATTCGGGCAACCTCGACGCGGCGTTTTTTTGTGCTTTTTGTCGGAATTGTTGCGGGGCTTGGACTCTTACTGGCTTCCTGGGGATTGATGGTGATCTCCTATTCGGTGACGCGGCAGACACAGGAGATTGGAATCCGCATGGCGCTTGGAGCTACGCTCGGGCAAGTACAATCTCATGTAATTCAACGCCCGCTCCGTCTTGCGCTGATTGGAATTGCTTTGGAATCGATGGCTTCCTTGGTGATGTTGCGATCGATTCCCTCTCTGATGTTCGGAATGAGTGCACGCGATCTCTTAACGTGCGGTGATGATTTTGTTCCTGGGGATAGTGTCACTGCTGGTTGGGTATATTCCGGCGCGGCGTGGCGTGTTTCGTGCATTGATCCGATGCAGGCGCTCCGTAACGCATGAGTTCACCGCCTCGCCCGCTTGCATCTTGGGTGTGAGCAGGTATTTATATGTTGGCGAGGATCGCACAGATGTCCGAGAATGGACAACAGTTGCGATTGTGGACGGTCTGTTGTTCTCATCACCCGCTAAGTTGTTGAAAGCAGATCGTGATGTTTGGCGCAGGACTTGCCCTATCGTTGTCGTGATGGATATCTCAAGACCTGACATAAAGCGAAGGAAGTTGCGTCAGCAGTCGATCCTTGGAGTCTGCGGAG
>JALYIG010000098.1 GCA_030775885.1 Acidobacteriota bacterium
TCCGTATCCCCACCCTGCGATCTGGGTGTAGACCCGGTTGAGACTTTGCTTGGTCCCCATCAAAGCGGAAACGCCAATCACTGACTCGTACCCGAACATTCCGACTTCAACCTCTCTACCGTTTTTGAAGGTCGTTGTCATCGATGCCATCCCTTCCTCCAGGAAGAACAGATGTTTGATCGGCTTGCCCGGAAATTCGATCTCATGTCCCACCTTGAATGCGACCGATTTCAGGTGCAGGCGACCGATCAACTCAGAGTCAAAGGACTGCAACAGCGTGTTGGCGAACTTGACATCAGGGGGCATTCAACACCTCATGACTTTCCACCCTAAACGATACAGTATGTGCGAACTCCACTAAGAAGATGCTCAGTTTAGTGCGCCCTCGAACCGACATGGACATCTTCTACTGGAACAATTAGAAGTGTCCTCGAAGAAGCGATGGGTTGTCACAATCGAAGGACAGGAGATCAGGAGGTTCACCTTGGGACATCAACAAATGATAGCTGATTCTGCATCCTCGGCTCGGTCTGCACGCCGCCGGAAAAACCACCTATCGGGCATGTACCACCGCCCTCGGCTTCAGTGGGCCTGGATAAGGAATTTGTAATCAGCGCTGCGAACAGCTTGCAGGCTCTCCTATTTCTGAGCAGCCTTATACATACGAATGAGGAAGACCCCGGCAAGGTTCGTCTGTATACCAACCTCATTGAACAGAGGTTGCAATCGTTGGGAAAGTTGGCATGCCCGATGCTCTGGAACGCTACGTAGTGAACGTCGCTTAGACGGGAATGCTCAACCGAGGGGAATGAACGCATGAAAAGTCCTGGTATGCCAAATGTCATGTTCGTCGATGACGACCAAAAACATAGTGCAATAAACACGCTCAACGCACTTCAAAATCTTCTCTATCTCATCCGGTTGGACGCCTCCCAGCCCGACCGAGTGCTGGCCTACGTGACACAATCAGACGCGCTGCTGTCTATGATGCAGAGGCAGATGCTGACAGAAGACAATCCAAACTGACCCGTGTTTCTTACAAGTTTATCTCCGTCGTGGTGGGTAGGGTAGCCCATGCACGAGCGATGTGGTTTGACCCGACTGTCGAAGAGCAGTTGCGGCCGTTTGAGCGTGGCTTCCGGCCGGAAGCCACCGTGGATGCGCTCGATCGCGCCAGTGGGATCGGAGCAATTAAACAATCTTCCCGAGAAGCCGGGCTGAGACCATGACGTGAAGGTGTGGATGGTGGTTGAGACGGCCTCCAAAAGTGTGTTGCACGATGACCACGCACAAACGCACCCGATACCGGGTCCACGCCCATTGCTGGATCACGGCGGCGCCCAGCGATGGCAGATCATGCTGGTGGCGGCGATGGGCCCCGAAGACTGGCCAGAAGACATTGGGCATTGTGAGAACGATGCCAACAAAGGCTACATCCGGTAGTGTCAGCCACTGCTCCCGCTGCCAGAGTCGCGTGCCACGATTTACCGCAGCTGGGACAGCACTTCGATTTGCAGGTGCGGTAGAAAGTTTTCTCTTCGGCCGCGGAAGCGTAAACCTCTCCGCCCAGGGCCGGTGTGCGGCAGGCACAAACCATGCGGAAGTTGGCCCGCACGGCGGCCCGCTCTCAGGAGCGTCTCAACGAGGACATCAGCGACCTTCGTCAATATCCTTTTTCCGAACATCCTCGCTTGGATGCGAGTTTGCGCCGCAACAGCTTATTGAGGCCGCCTCATGGCCAAGTTCCGCGATCCGCTCGCCGACCCAGATCGAGTGGGTTCCAGCCTTCCATGGCGATTCGCGCCGGTTCAGATGCCGGAGTGAGCACAATGGGACAGACAAGGGTTAGAGCGTACCCTACGATCAAGCACCAAGCAGACCACGAGGTCGTCCTATGCGCCACGAGATCACACTCCAGCAGACTAGCCCTGAAACGCTCAAGGTAATGCCAGACACAGTGAGAACGATGCAGCTCTGCCTTGGAGTGAACGCGAGGCGCTGGCCACGCTGGTGGCACCGCGTATGGCCAAAGAAGGATGGCGCTTCTGTCTTTGCTTCCCGACCAGGCGGACCACGCAGCACGCGCATCTTCGACATGGTACACACCAACATGGCCAATCGGTTAGCGCATCGGCATGCGCTGGAGCAGAAAAATGCAATGGAGCATCAGTCTGCGGCCTAGACCTCTGGTACCGGGTGGTGCATTCAGCGAGCTGGGCGCGGCGGCACGCGCCGACTTTGAGTCCATCAGCATGGACTTCGCCTTTCCATGCGGAGTCGCGCTCTTCCATGAAAACACTTCTGGCACTCAGGTGCTGCTCATCCATTCGGGCCGAGTCAAGCTGTCCTGCACGTCGCGAGACGATAGGACTCTGCTCCTGAAAATCGCTGTGCCCGGCGACATCCTGGGCCTCAGCGCAGTGGTATCCAGATCGACCTATGAGGTCACGGCCATAACGGTCGCTCCCACGATCCTCAGGAGAATTCGCGGAGGACCCTTTCGTTCCTTCCTTGCGACGCACGTCGAGGCTAGCTTGCTGGCGGCCCAGACGCTGTCACAGGCGTACCGGGTTGCCTTCGCCGACGTCCGCCGCCTGGCCCTCTCTGGATCCTCGGCGGCGCGGCTGGCTGGCGTGCTCTTGGAGTGGGCGACTGCCGAGTCGATCGGCAAGCCGGAGATGCGCCTGACCATGGCCTTGTCGCACGAGGATCTGGGGAATCTCGTCGGCTGCTCCCGTGAGACCGTGACCCGGACCCTGGGAGAGTTCCGGCGACGGAATCTGATCGCAATTCACGGGGCATCGATCCGAATCCCATTCCCAGAGAAATTGGGCCGGATCGCGGCGTGAGGTTGGGGCTGAGCATCCTGTTCACTAATCCAGTTGATTTGCAGCCTTTCCCGTCCAGCAAAGCCGCGCACAAGAACGGCCCTAGCAGCCGCCCGCGATGCCGGAGAGCCTAAGGCGAAGTCTCCGGGCCTTGCAACCGTCTCACGCGTTCCCGAACCTTCCTGATGCGCTCTGCTAGACAATCTGTACCCCTTCCCGCATTGCTTTCCTGCCCGCCCTCGATAATAGGGAGCGAAGCGGACGATTCTCCGGCCCGCAATCTCATCCGGGCGGCTCTGAGCGCCTCTGCCAGACCACTCATGTTCCCCTGTTGATTGCATTCGCTTCGTTTCCGTGCAGTCAATACCGAACGCGCTGCCGCTCTGGGATGCCGCGAGCCAAGAGGAAAGCAACCGGGTTTCACGTGAAGCACCGACACAGCGCGACCGTGCCCGCCTCAGGCCTCCGGCAGGTACATTCTCGGTCAGGGTCTTCCGACCTGCCTACGAACACGAGACGAATCAAAGTCCCTTCCCCTCTTGCTGCTTTCCGAGCATCCAACAAGGCTCTAGCAGCCGCTCTGGACTGCCTAGAACCAAGCGGGTATGCCGAGAGCTTCAGTCCCGAGTCTGTTGCGCCTAGAGGCGCTACTGAGCGTTTTGACATCGACGATTAGCCCTTTCTCACTGTCCCCTGCGGTTGCGCCTACGGTCGCTCGAAACCACTCCGGCAAAGCTCCGGATTGTGCGTAGGATTCCAATTCTTCCGCACTCATACGCTCGAAAAGATCATTCATCGAAACTGTCTCCGTTCGATCAATCCACTCTCCAGCAGCATTGATCTTCGCGTAGGCTTGCACGGCAGCGACGACGGCGGAGGCGGTCACGTCCACCTCACCGGCCTTTTCGATGATTCGCTCCAATGCCGCCCGGATGTTCCGCCGTCGCTTCTCAAACAGTCCCAGCGCGTGAGCGTGACGGTAAACGCACGCTCGGTCTGCCAGCCCGTATTCTTCGGCAATTGCCGCCGGAGAGCACCACCCAACAAAGGCTCTTTCGATTTCTCCGCGCTGCTCGTGGCGACAAATAGAGCACGTCCGCTTATGCCTTCCTAGGCTCACCACCGCGTTCGGGTTGTCCTGCCGATTCATGCTGCAATTGTGGTCCATTCAATGCCATACAGGAAGCCCTTTTCTGAATCGGATTTGGCGATTAATTCTGACTCACCCAACCTCTGCAAATCCTTCCGAACCTCGCCCAGGTCTCCTTTTCATGCGAAGTATTCGTATTTTTCAAGACGACTACGGCAGATGGCTAACTCTTCCCCGGTAAAGAGGGGGTGCCATTTCGGATTGTCATGAATTACCGCTTCCACGGTGAGGTCAAGCCGCTTTCGCTCCCAAAGGGCCGCATATCCGTCTGACACGGCAGGGGACCGGATAAGAATCCTCGCTGTCTCCAGTCCTCTGTGTTCATGGAGCATCGTTAGAAACTTCGAGGCTCGATAATTCGCCTCAGACAAAGCCCGCTGGTAAACCCCGAGCATCTCGTTATCAAAATCGGCTTCGAGCGAATCCGTTGGCGTCACTGTTTACTCCACTCTTACCAAAAAGATTGGCGCTGGTCCGCCTAGCAGGATGCGGAAAAACCCCCTCCGCTCCCCTACGTTGGAAGCGGTCGCGGGCTGCTAAAATTTCGTAGCATCTTCCGTCTAGGCAAATATGAGCTCACACCACAACCCGGGCCGAGTCGCCGGATGCCTTTACCTCCTGACGGGCTTTTCAATGATCCGGCCGATGTACGTCGGGCGCACTCTGGTGGTGCGCGACGATGCAGCCGCCACAATCCACAACATCGCCGCCCACGAACTGCTCTTTCGCTTCGGCATCGTCTCCGATCTCATCGCCGGTCTCGGGTGCCTTCTCGCCGCGCTGGCGCTCTACGAACTGCTCAAAGGAGTAGACCGCAAGCTCGGCGCCCTCATGGTAGTTCTCGGTGGGCTCATGCCATGTGTCGTTGACTTCATCAACGTGCTGAATGACGCTGCCGCCGTTGTGATCGCGCGCGGTGAGCCCTTCGTTTCCCTATTCGACAAGCCCCAGCAAGCTGCGCTGGCCGCGCTCTTTCTCCGCATTCACGATCACGGGTTCCTGATCAACGAAATCTTCGCCGGCCTATGGCTCTTTCCCTTTGGACTCCTGGTGTTTCGGTCGGGATTTCTCCCGCGGATCCTGGGCCTCCTACTGTTCGTGAGCGGCTTCGGCTATTTGGCCATGAGCGGCACCGGGCTGCTGTTTCCGCTTTATGTGGAGCGAGTCTCCAGGATCGCTTCCCCGACCCTGCTCGGAGAGGGTGGCATCATCTTCTGGCTCTTGATCAAGGGAGCGCGGCCACCCGCGGCGCGCGCGGCGGCTTTGTAGCAGCCTGTATTTGCAAATTCCCTGGAAACATCGGACGAAAACGTGTGACTTGAAGAATGCTTTGGACGTCTAATTGACATGCGCGGTCAAGACAATAAGCAGTCCGACATGTTCAGCTACTTATCGCCCGAGCAGAGGGTGCGCCCCGACCATCCGTTGCGCGCCCTCCGTGCCATGGCGGATCTGGCGCTGTCGAGCATGTCGTCACGGTTTGACGACATGTACTCCCAGACCGGTCGGCCATCGATCCCGCCGGAGAAATTGCTGCGAGCGCAGTTGTTGCAGATGTTGTACTCAGTCCGCAGCGAACGGCTGCTGATGGAGGAAATCGACTACAGCGTGTTGTTCCGGTGGTTCGTCGGCATGAACTTGGACGAACCGGTCTGGGACGTGACAGTGTTCACCAAGAATCGGGACCGGTTGCTGGATGGTGACGTGGCCCGCGAGTTTCCTTGCGAAGTGGTTCGGCAGGCACAGGAGAAGAAGTTGACCAGCGATGAACATTTCACGGTGGACGGTACGCTGGTGGAAGCCTGGGCCAGTTTGAAGAGCTTTCAACCGAAGGACAGCGAGAAGACGCCGCCCGATGACCCCGGCAATCCAACAGTGGATTTTCACGGCGAGAAGCGTTCCAATCAGACGCATGAATCGACGACCGATCCGGACGCACTGCTGGCGCGTAAGGGCAACGGCAAGGAGGCAAAACTGAGCTACAACGGCAACTTGCTGATTGAGAACCGCAACGGGTTGATCATTACGACGGAATTGTTCCAGGCCAACGGGACGGCGGAACGAGATGCAGCGTTGGTGATGCTCGAAAAGGTCCATGGGGAGAAACGGGTGACGGTAGGAGCCGACAAAGCATACGACACCAAAGACTTCGCCGCGGAGTGCCGGAATATGAAGGTAACGCCGCATGTGGCGCAGAATATTAACCGTTCGGGCGGCAGCGCCATCGATGAACGGACGACGCGGCATGCGGGATACGGGGTCAGCCAAAAGAAGCGGAAGCGGATCGAAGAGAGCTTCGGCTGGCTGAAGACGATCGCGCTGATGCGGAAAGTGCGGCATCGAGGGATTCACAAGGTGGGGTGGGTGTTCACCTTTGCAGCAGCGGCGTACAACCTGGTCAGGATGCGGAATCTGCTGGCCAGCCCGGTTGGTGCCGCATGATTCAGGGGAGAAGTGTGCCCGCACGCGGCGAAAGCGGGCAAAACGAACCGCAAATACAAGCACTTACCCATTCCCAAAGCAATTTGGGAGTGCCTTGTCTTTTATCCGGCATAATGCGGGTTACGGGTTTTTCAAAACTCACGGTTTTTCCGCAACCTGCTAGAGTGTTGCCCAAGCTTCCGACAACTCCTTCGCTTGATCCAGCACCGTCTCCGTGGCTTCGTCCTGCCCATCGGGCGGATACTTCCACCGTTTGAGGACCGTCTTCACCATCAGCCGTAGCTTCGCGCGCACCGACTCCCGCACGTACCAGTCAACCGAATTACTCGCCCTCAGCTTCGCCGTCAATTCCACGGCGATCTTGCGGAGCGTCGCATCGCCCAGCTCGCGCACAGACGCCTCATTCGCTGCGAGTGCCCCATAGAACGCTGCTTCATCGGCGGTAAGCCCCAGGCGCTCGCCTCGCTCCGCAGCCTCTCGAAACTGCTTTGCCATAGCAATTAGCTCTTCAATCACCTGTGCCGTCTCGATTGCCCGATTCCGGTAGCGCAGAAGCGAATCATGCAACAGGTCGGAGAACTTGCGATTCAGCACGACGCTCGTACCGAAGCGACTCTTTATGTCGC
>JALYIG010000099.1 GCA_030775885.1 Acidobacteriota bacterium
GTGTAAGGCGCTCGGGATTAACCGTGTCCGAAAGGTTGAAGTCGCGGACAAAGCTGATCGTCTTGATGTCGTTGAGTGACAGCGCGAGGATGCGGCCGCTGAGGTCGAGCAGGTCAATCGAGTCGCCGCGGAGGAACCCGGCTTGGGCCAGGTATCCGGAGATTGCGTCTCCGGAGAAGCGCCGAACGATGACTTTTTTTCGCGTATTCGACATGGCGACCCGAGGTGCAGGGTGATTGTTTCACGGTAGACCGTGCGCGTCACGAAAAAGGTGCAAATCCGCTGGTCATCAAAGGTTTTGCATGCTAAAATGGAACCTTGTGCCGTGCCACGAAAGACGGTGTAAGCGCCTGATTTATTTAGAGGTTAGATCGAATCGTAAAGTATCCGGCTGAGCCCGGATGGAGAAGACGCGTAACCTATGGCTGATTATATCTACCTGCTTGAGAGCCGTCTTTCCCTGGCACAGCAGAGTGCAATCAAAGCAGTTCGGGAGATCGCCCGCACAAAGGGATTAACTGTATTTCTGGTAGGCGGAGCGGTGCGCGACCTGACCAGCGGTTCGCCGGTGCGTGACCTTGATGTAGCAGTTCAGGGAAATGCCTTCAAGCTAAAGAAAGATCTAGAGAAAGCTGGCGGCACAATCACCGGAGAGAATGAGGCCGGCCAAGCCCTCTACGTCCGTTTTCCGGGCAGCGTGCGAATGGAGTTGGGCAGCACCCTGACGGTGCATTTTCCCAAGCCAGGCAAGCCGATCGTCAAGGCTGCCACTATACTCGACGACCTGCGACGGCGTGACTTTACCGCCAACGCGATGGCGTTATCCCTGAACGAAGGTTCATACGGGCTTCTGATGGACCCGCTGAACGGCGTGGCCGACATCGAGAATCGCGAATTACGGCTGGTAAGCAACTACGGTTTTATCGAAGATCCCGTCCGCATGATCCGCGCAGCGCGATACGCGGCCCGGCTGGGCTGGCAGATGGAAGAGAAGACCCTGGCGCGCTACGAGACTGGAAAGTCCGAGGGATACATCGCGGCTATGTCCTCGTTCCATCGCGGGTACGAGCTGGAAGAGATTGCGCACGAGGAAGACCCCCTGCGCGTGCTGCGCGGGATGGAGCACGAGGGCTGGGTGAAGGTGCTATTCCCGGCGTGGACCTCGGCGAAAGCGAACCTGACCGAGTTAGAGAAACTGCGAGAGGCCCAGGCACAACTGCAGATGCGCGGAATAGTGGCAGACGCTTCCGCCGCGCAGTTTCCGCTGCTGACGGCCAAGATGACGCCCAAAGACGTCTCTTTGTTGAAAAAGAGCTTCCCGCGGCAGGGCTTCGTCAAGGAAATCGAAGGTCTGGAAAGCGAAGGCAAAAAGTTTGCAGCGGAGTTCTCCTCCAAGCTGGCGGCGACGCCTTCCGCGGCCTGGAAGATGCTGCTGGCGACCCGGCCGGAGGTTGTGCTGTGGGTTGCCTACTCCACCAAGAACGCCGGGTTGCTGGCGAAGTTCAAGAACTTTTACAACGATTGGCCGCAGGCCCGGCAAAAGATTCCGTATACCCAGATGCAGGAGATGCGCATCGTTCCTGGGCTTGCGGGATATGACGAGTTGGTGGAAAAGCTGTTCTTCGAACTGATGGACGGGAAACTGGGCACGCCGGAAGAGATGAAGGCGTTTTTGGAGCCATACTCACCGCCCGCTCCGCCACCTCCGGTGCATATGCGCCGTGCGCGTGCAGCAAAGAAGGAACCGAAGGCACCCAAGTCGCGCAAGAAGGCTGCGGTTGAAGAGGGAACTGGCGAAGGCGGCGAGGGTCTGAAAGAGGCCGCCTCGACTAGCCAAGTGACCGCAACAGGAGCAGCAGTGCCCCCGGCAAAGGCTGGGGCAAAGGCACCTGCGAAGACCGACGGGAAGACAGCGCCAGTCGCCAAGGCTGCTTCCCCGGCGAAGGCCGAAGCGAAGGTTGCCGCGAAGCCTGTTGCCAAGCCAATAGCCGCAAAGAAGGCTGCACCCGCGAAAGCGGTCACGAAGAAACCGGTTGCCAAGAAGGCTGTCGCGAAGCCAGTTGCGAAGAAAGCCGCTCCCACAAAAGCTGCGAAGAAGGCTGCGGCGAAGAAGTCTCCTGCAAAGGTTGCAATCAAAAAGCAGCCTGCGAAGAAGGCTCCTGCGAGGCCGGCGCCAAAGACCAAAGGTAAGGTGACTTTAAAGGCGGGTGCCAAACCGTCCGCCAAGGTAGCCTCCAAGCCTTCCAGCAGAGGCACAAAGAGCAAAGCTCCTGCGAAAGCAATCGCAAAAAAGAAGCGGTAAGTTTTGCTTACGCCCACATTGCAGCCTTGATTTGCGCCCCGTCGCGCATCTCACTCGCTGATCCATGGATCAATAAAGGTGGTTTGCGATGGTGGTTCCGGTATTGCTGGGGTCGGTGCGGAGCGAACGCCTGGGAGACCGCGCAGCCAAGTGGGCGATGGCACAGCTTCGATCGCGTGGGCATGAGGCAGTCTTAATAGACGCGGCCGAGTTGCAGCTGCCAATCCTGGACAAGATGTGGAAAGAGGTCGGCCCCAGTGGCGATCATGCGCCCGCGGGGTATGCGGACCTGAAGAAGAAGTTGGCGCCGCTGGCCGATCTGTACGCGCGTGCCGACGGATTCTGCATCGTCAGCGCCGAGTACAACCACAGCATCCCGCCTGGACTTTCCAACCTCATCGACTATTTTCTGGAAGAGTACTTCTTTCGGCCATCCGCGATCGTCTGCTATTCTCAGGCGCCGGCCGGCGGCGTTCGCGCTGCGATGCAGTTGCGTGCCTTGCTGGCTGAAACAGGCATGCCTTCGATCCCATCGATCCAGTCAATTCCGGCAATCGATAAAGCTCTCAGTAGCGACGGCATTGCGCTGACGCAGGCGCTGGCGGAGAAGTCCGGCAAGTTCTTCGACGAGTTCGATTGGTACATGCGCGCCTTCAAAGCCGAGCGCGCAAAGGGCGTCCCATATTAGTGGCGGTGGCCCAGTCACTAGGGCCGGTTGAGTTGGGGAATTGGGAACTCAGGCGGCAATTGCGCGCGGGGTCTGGGCTCGGTTGAGGAAGAGCGCGCCTATAGCGAGCAGTACCATCAGGATGAACCAGGTGATGAATGTGCCGCGGCGAAGTGCGTATTCCTGCTCTTCGACGAGGAGGAGGGAACGGCCGGTGAGGATGAAGCCGGGGTTGGACCCTTCTACACGGCGCAGAATCGAGGCCATGCGAACACCGGGTTGCGGCTGCCAGGTGATCATGTCGAGTTGGTACTTGCCGGCGTAATCAAATACGCCGCCGGGCGGCACCGGGACGGCGTTGTTCAGAAAACCAGTAGAAGCGATAGGGACGCGCTTCTCGGAGTAAAAGATGGCGAAGGGTTCGAGGCTGGTTTGAAGGTCGATACCGCCAGCGGGCAGCAGGTCTTCCGGCTTTGTGCCGGCGGCAATGGCTTGGGCCAAGCGGCGGCCCATTTCGATCTGGGGATGGTTTGCTCCGCGGCGCAGCATTTGTTGCATCGTCACGGCAGCAGAGCCGCCCATTAGGGTGAGGATGAGGCCGAGGACGATGGCATGGAAAAAGATGGGGCGGCGGAAGGCTTGATCGCGGGTCATCAGGAGATGCTCCTTGACGGAGGATTGGAATAGGTCAGTGAAGAGACGGGGCCAGAAGAGGAAGCGGTCGACTTGTTCGGCATGTGCATCGCGCGCGGTTTGCAGCATCTGGTCGCGATAGCGTAGTCGGAGGCGCACTGGATAGAGGCAAATGGCGCGGCGGTAGAGGGCGAAGAGGATTGGGTTGGGGCCGTTCATGCGCGGGCACCATAGGCAACCGTGCGGGTGCGTGCGGTCCGCAACGTGGCGGTCAGGCGGGCGGTCTCAGCAGCGAGGACTGCGTGCCCGAACTGGGTGAGGCGGTAGTAGCGGCGGCGTGCGTCGTCGGTGAGGCCGGTTTCTTCGACGAGAGAGTCGCGGATGAGGCGGTCGAGCGTGCCATAGAGAGTGCCCGGTCCGAGCGTGATTCCACCGCCGGCAGGCAGAGCGGCTTCCTTCATGATGGCGTAGCCGTGCTTCTCGCTTTCGGCCAGGGCGAGCAGGATTGCGAGTACGGCGGCGGTGAGGGGAAGGTGGCTCGCTTCGGGTGTCATGCGAGCAAGTATATCCGTTGCGGATATATTGTCAACAGATATTGCCGGAGCTGACGGGACTACAAATACGGAGATTTTGAGCTGTGCCCAGAATGACGCGGTGCGGGCGATAAATGTCCGCAGGCTTACTGGCAGTAGACCAGCAGAAAAAACAGGCACAACCAAAGCGCGCCCATGGAATGCCAGTACCATGCAACGGTATCCACCATGATCTGGCGGTTCTCGACACTTCTGAAAGCGGAAAGGCCGATCAGGGCGCCGATCAGCCCCAGAACACCGGCGGTAAGATGCGCAGCGTGCGCGTAGGTGATGATGTAGAAGGAATGGCTGCTGCTGCTTCCCGAGAGAAACGGCGCTCCTTGCAAGGCAAGCTGGTGCCAGGCGATCGTCTGGCCAGTGAGGAACAGCGCCCCGAGCCCAAGTGTGGCGATCATCCAAGGCAGGGCACGGCGCGACGTGGGCTTACCGAGGCCGAACCACTCCTCCATCGCGTCGATCTCGTGGAACATGTGACGGCGCGCGATCTCGATGGTCACCGAGCTGATCAGCAGCACAGCAGTGTTGAGGAACAGGATCGGAGGAATCGTTAGCGGCAGCCAGCTATTGATGTAGTGGTTGTACGCGTCGGTGTGGCCCGTCGTCTGCGAGTGGAAGAAGAGTGTGACGATGCCGACAAAGAACATACAAACCGCTGCCAGCGCGAAGATAAGTCCGAGGCGGTAAGTGGTGAGGCGTTCGCCGGGCTGGCGCTGTGGTCCGGAGTGGTTTCCATTGTCATTATCGCCGCCGCCGCCGGTCCGCTTCAGGTCGCGGCCATTGGGCGGGCGCCGTCCATGGCCGCCGTCGTTTTCCTCGGACCGGCGAGGCCGGCGTTCCAGGTCTGGAGGCGTGATGATGGCTGGCAAAAGTCACCTCAGGGCGCGCGCGATTGGTCGAGCTTACTAGGAATATTGTTAGATGACTACCCCTCCGACGAAGAGCCTTCCATCCTGTTGAATTTTCAGGGAGGAAGTTATTCGGTGGGCAAGCTATCCTTGATCGTCTGGGCCACGTCATCGATGGAGGTGTGCCGGCTGAGTTGCTCGATTTCCTTGTCCTTGGTGACCTTCTGCAGGCCCATGCTGGCCGCGATCTGCCGGTTGACCGCCAGAGTCGCGGTGATCTCCTTTTCGGCAAGCAGGAGAATCTGCAGCATCAGATGGTCGCGCTCGTCTGCACGGCGGCCCAAGCGGGTTTGGCGCATCAGGATGAAGCTGGCTAGCAGGATTGCCTCGAATGCCAGAATCGTGCCCAGCAGCGAATAGGGAGGCGGATCGAAGTGGCTGATTGACGGGAGAGTGTTAACAACGATCCAGGTAGTGACGACAACCACATGTAGTCCGACAAACGCGATACTACCGGTGAAGGCGGCGATCGCGTCGCCCAGCCGCTCTGTACGGGTGCGCCGGGCCAGGAACTCCTGTTCATGCTTGGCGATGACGTCCACATGCTCCTGAACGTGATCCTGCGACATGCCGGCCTGCTCGATCGAACTTGGGTGAACCATTGTGTATCCAATCCGGCACAGAAATGCACACCTGCGCTGTCCATAGGATGCTATGTGTGCTCAATCGCTCCAGGCGTGTTTGACGTTCAGGCTATGGTTAATTGCAGGGTAGTGACGCTGGCCGGCGGAAAGGTGTGGATCAGCCGGCCGCCAGTGGGCGTAGCCATCGTCGCGGGGTTGGGATGCACGGCGTTCGGGTGCGCAAAGTCGTTGTGCGCGTGGACATCCGGCTCGGCGAGCACCCTCCCCGTGGAACTGGAGATCGGCGCCCCACTGATCGCTATCTCAGTCGTCACTGGACGGTCGATATGCGGGTTCACCACGGTCAGCGTCATCAGTTTGGGGTTGGCCGCCGAGACGGATGCCGAGCCCGACAGCCCGGCCAGCAGTTTCACGGGGTCAAGCGAGCCGGTGTAACTGTTGCCGCCAACCGGTATGGGTTTGTTGGCAAGTGGATTCCGGATCGCGGCCGCAGAGAACTCCGCGCGAACCGCCTGCGCTCCGCGGTGGGGCAGGTACATTTGGAACACATGGAACGTCGGCGTGACCGTGAACTTGTCTTCCTGGGCCAGCATCAGCGAGTGGATGCAGTTGATCGACTGCGCGACGTTGGCGACGGCGACTTTATCCGCATGGCGCTGGAAGATGTCGAGCGTGATGCCTGTGAGCAGGGCATCACGCATAGTGGACTGCTGCGACAGGTTATAGCCCTGCCCAAGCGACGTTCCGTTGCCGTACCAGGCGCCCCACTCGTCGACCACAAGCTTCACGTTTGGCTGTCCCGGCTCCTGAGTGTTGCCGATAGCGGCCCAATGGTCGATGACGACGCGCTCCATGATGCTGGCGCGTGTCAGCAGGTCGTAGAAATCGTCGCTGTTGAAATTCAGCGCGTCTCCTTCGGCAAACGCGGTCGGACTGCCGGACGTGTAGTAGTGGACGCTCAGACCAAACAGGCGGCGGCGCTCCGAATTGGAGTACAGCGATTTAAACAGACGTCGGGTCCAATCCACGTCATCGCCATTCGGTCCTACGGCAACAAAGCGCAGAGGCGCGCCCGGATACGACGGCGTCCACGCGGTAAAGCGGCGAAACATTGCCGCGTATTCCTCCGGAACGAGGTTGCCGCCGCAGCCCCAACTTTCGTTGCCGACGCCCCACAGGTCCACGTTGAAGGGCTCGGGATCGCCATTCGAAGCACGTTGAGCAGCCAGCGCATCTACCACCGGCTTTGCGGCGGAGTTAGTCGGCTGGAGGCCCGCCGGCGCATTGCAGTATTCAACCTGCTGGTAGAAATCGCGCGCCGGCAG
>JALYIG010000100.1 GCA_030775885.1 Acidobacteriota bacterium
TTCTGTGGCAATCTCCTCGTGCCCGCCAACTACCTTGGGAATGTCACGCCGGGCGACCGTCACGTTGCCCGGATCCTCACGTTCCGGGGAAAACGCGACGTAAAATACACCATGCTCCGATGGCTCGCCCGGCCCCTGCACCTTGAGACCCTGCGTATTGCCTGCCTCTAGCACCGGAATCATCAGTTCTTCGGTTGTCCCGGGATAGGTTGTGCTCTCGAGAACCACGAGTTGCCCCTCGCGGATCCACGGAGCGGCGGCCTTGGCAGTGTTTTCCACATAGCTGAGGTCAGGTTCGCGATGCTCGGTCAACGGCGTGGGAACGCACATGATGATGGCATCCTGATCAGACAAATGCGCGAAGTCGGTGGTGGCTGTAAGGCCCTGCTTTCGCGCGCTCTGGATCTCTTCGGCCGCGATGCGGAAGATGTAAGAGCGTCCGGCTTCGAGGTCGGTCACCTTCTTGGCGTCAATATCGAAGCCGGTGACTTTGAATCCGGCCTCCGACAACAGCAGTGAAAGCGGTAAGCCCACGTACCCGAGTCCAATGACTCCGATCTTGGCTGTGCGCGCCTCAAGGCGGTCAAAACGCTCCTGGGCAATCTGCGGCAAAAGAGCTTGGCTGGTATTCGACATGTCCTCGATTATCGCATCGAAGATTAGAGGCTTTATGTACCTCGAAAGTGGATGTCCAAAACCAGTTATCAAATCACTCCAGAAGAGCATTTATCCTTGAAGTGCAGTGGCTCGCATTTCGACCGCAGCCGAGACATTACCCGATCGGAAAGTGTACGAAAGTTGCATCGACGAAGGTAGAGCGAGCAGTGACAATTAGGTTCAAAATACTTCCGTTGAATATGGGATTAGTGGAAAAATCCTGCAATCGGGTTCATCTTTGAAACGTAACTTGGAAACGGAGGCGTCATGGCTCGATACTTGATCACCGGAATAGCTGGTTTCATCGGTTCAACTCTGGCCCACACCTTGGTAGAGCAGGGCCATCAGGTACGCGGCATCGACAACCTCTCGACCGGAAGTCTTGAGAATCTGGCTGACATTCGAAGCGAAATAGACTTCGAGCAGATGGATCTGCAGGACGTTGCGGGAATGAAGGCTGCCTGCGACGGTGTGGACTTTGTGCTCCACCAGGGCGCGCTGGCGTCCGTACCCCGGTCGGTCAAGGATCCTCTCAGTTCGCACGAGTCCAATATCAACGGCACGCTGAATCTGCTGATCGCAGCGCGTGACGCAAAGGTCCGCCGGATAGTCTACGCGGCCTCCTCTTCCGCCTATGGAGACCAGCCGACGCAGCCCAAGCAAGAAGACATGGTGCCGCGTCCGCTGTCGCCGTACGCGGTACAGAAGCTGACTTGCGAGTACTACATTCAGTCCTTTTACCGCGCATATGGGCTGGAGGGAGTGTGCTTGCGCTATTTCAATATCTTTGGCCCGCGTCAGGCCGCCGACTCACCGTACTCCGGGGTCATCGCGCAGTTCACCTTCAAAATGATGGCCGGTGCAACACCGACGATCTTCGGCGACGGACTTACCAGCCGCGACTTCAACTACGTGGACAATGCGGTCAGTGCAAATCTGCTGGCCTGTCTGGCTCCCAGCGCGGTGGCTACGGGCCGGGTGTTCAACATTGGCACGGGAAACAGCCATACGCTGAACGACGTCTATGCTGCCATAGCCGATGCACTCGGCTTTACCGGGAAGCCCAATTACGGGCCGGAGCGGGCGGGAGACATCAAGCACTCGCTGGCGGACATCACTCGCGCCACGAAGGAGCTTGGCTATCAACCCAAGGCCCAATTCCACGAAGGCTTGCGCAAGACGGTGGCCTGGTACGTGGCGGAACGGGAGAAGGCGGCTGTTCCAGCTCTGCACCCATAACCGGCCGGTCTACTCACGGGTGGCGCACACTTGGATCAGGCCTTCGGCGGCAAACTCGTTGAGGGTTCGCAACACGTCAGACTCGATCTGTCCGGGGATGGAGTTGTATTCTGACTGGAGT
>JALYIG010000101.1 GCA_030775885.1 Acidobacteriota bacterium
CCGAACAACTCGCTGCGAACTGCCGCAAGACTCCGGCACGGCACGCCTGGCTCGACAGCTTGCCGGCGATACTAAAAGCTCTGACTGAACGCTGGTCGCTGAGTCCTGACGTGCCGTTCGATCAAGCCTCATGCTCTTGGGTTGCTTCCGTTGTTCGCGCGGACGGAACGTCGGCCGTCTTAAAACTCAGCATGCCTCACATGGAAGGCGCACATGAAATCGAGGGACTGCGTTTTTGGAACGGCGATCCCACAGTTCGACTGCTCGAGGCAGATGATGACCTTGGAGCGATGCTTCTTGAGCGATGCGAGCCGGGAGACATGCTTCGTTCTAAACCGGAATGGAAGCAGGATGAGGTCATCGCGGCCCTGCTCAAACTACTCTGGCGACGATCTGGTCCGCCGAATGAGCGGTACGGATTCCGGCGTCTATCGGAGATGCTGGAGGCTTGGCGCAGTGAGACATTGGCTCAGGTTGAGCAGTGGCCGGATGCCGGGTTGGTTGGCGAAGGCTTGCGGGTGTTGGAGGAACTCGCGAGGCCATCCCCGACAGACGTACTACTCGCAACCGACCTTCATGCTGGAAATGTATTGCGGTCGGAACGGCAGCCCTGGCTGGTGATTGACCCGAAGCCATTTATCGGAGATGTCACCTACGACCTGGTTCAGCATCTTCACAATTGCGAACTGAGGCTTCACGCTGATCCTATGAGTATGATCAAGCGTCTCGCGGATCTCGCTGAGGTCGATTTCGAGCGCCTGCGCCTTTGGACCTTTGCGCGGGCCGCCGCCGATCCGAGGGAAGATTGGACCAATCCCGTATGGATGGATATTGCGAGGGCACTGGCTCCGTAGGTTGTGAGATGGTTTTCTTCAGCGAGCGGACTGGCAAACAGCGATGCAGTCGAGATATTACGCCTCAATTGACGCATTATCGCTTTACCACATTTCCACTACCGGATTTCATCGAGTAGTCGGATGAGATTGGCGGCTTTCTATCCTTGCCGTGCAAGTTCAGCAAGCCGTTCTTGTATGAGGGGGACTCGCTCGTCATCCAAGACAAATCCAGGAAGCACGTCAAGGAACCGAGGTTCAGCGAGCAGCATCTTTGCTGCCTCGGCCAGATAACGCCGAAGCTCTAGCGGAGACTCGGCTATCTCTCGAAGCAAAGTATCTCGTCCTTCGATTACAGCAACCAAATCTTCAAGATCGTGACTGGCCTGAAAATCCATATTGCCGCGTCCCCGAAATGCTTCCATCTTCGTTCCCAGGAAGAACGGCGCGGTAATGACTCGCATCGATTGCCCGCCGGGCAAAGTGATTCGGAACGCATGACGGAGCGCGGATTCATACCAGATGTTTGAGAACCCAAGCACTTCCTCGTTGAGCGCCAACACATCCACTGTCAAAGCGCCATTGTGCCACCGGCAAGTGAGAGGCTTTTCGCCTTGATCTTCTGTGAAGTGGGCCTGGCGGAGACGTTCTGAGAACGCGATGTAGTCCGCATACGTGACAATTTTCGGCGATCACATCGACATCGTTCGTACCGCGAATCGGAGAGGCAGCCTTGTCAGTAATCAGCAGCCCCAGTGTGATGCCGCCAACAAAAACAATCTCCTCCAGAAAAGGGAGCGAGTTTCTGAACCGCATCTTCCAGTAGCGGCAGGTTCGGATCAGGCATCGATCTCCTTGCCGAGCAGTTCGATCGCAAGGTTGCGCTCGCGCGTTCTCCCGCCGCGAACCGCATCGCAGAGTGCGAGCACACTGTAGAATTTCGGGTCTCGCAGCGCGGCCTTGGGCGCTCCCTTGTACAGCGGCGCAAACGCGATGCCCCGGACTTTTCCTTCGGCATACGGCCAGACTCCAGGAGGATCGCCATCATCCAGAAAGCGTGACTTCAAAGGTTCCGCGGACGTACCCGTCGGGACACCGCGCGCCAGGGTGCCCTTTGCTGCTGGAAAGACATACCTGAATCCATGAGACAGGAACTCGATCAGCGCAGACCGGTTGACCCGCTTTTCTCCATTGGCGATGTGAAGCAGCCCAGAATCCGCACTCCGCTTCAGAGACTTCGATACCTCAGACGGTGAAATGAAGAGGCTTTCCGCCAGGTCTTTGGACTGTACCCGCGGCTCATTCTGGATAGCGAGTTTTAGGAGTAGCGCAACGTCCTGGCCTTGCATGGACTAACTGTAGATGACGATTTCCAATTTGGAAATTGGAAAGTAGAGCTCGGAGGTGTCTCAAGCAACACCCGATTCCATGAATTTCGACCGCGCAACTAAAGGGAAGGGAACTCCCGCGAAAAGTCGTGGGCCAACCCAACCGCCCAGTTCCCGCATGTTTCTCAGGAACGCTTTCAGTGCCCGGTGGTGCCTGTCGGCTACTCCCGTTGCCTGCTAAGTCCCACATTTCAGAACTCATAACCCAAAGGTCGTAGGTTCAAATCCTACCCCCGCAACCATCGGAAAGTACTGGCCCTCCTTCGGACTGTGAAGCCGAGGGCCGCTTTCGTTAGGTCCGCTAGATCCCATTTACCTTCTGCCACATAGAATCTCTTGTCCCCATCGTTCGACGGGATCATCCGTATCTCAGTCACGTGCTTTTGTAGCTCAGCTTTGGCTCTCGGAGAATCCGTATTCAATAGGCTCCCGAGATCTTCCAAATCAGCTCGGATTCTCGTTCTAAGCCAGTCGGAGTCGACAGAATCCAGGGCGGAGGGCGAGTATCCCGCGAGACGCTCCAGAATGGAGTTGCGGTCCAGCTCTTTAGCCTGCAACGCCTTTAATAGGAATGCTGACCCGCTACTCTTGCCGATTGCATCGGCAAGGTTGTTCATTTCGGCTTCGACTTGCATCTGGGCCTTCTCCAGACCGCGAACTTCTTCAGGTTGGTTCAATCTGGTCGCGCGTATTGATCGAGATACTTGGGACACGATCTCTTCGATCACGGATTCGTCGAGGAGACTGTCCTGAAGTCCCGCCAGCAGTTGCCGTTCGAGCACGTCTCTCCGCTGATAAAGATCGTTGGAGCAGACCCCGCGGTTGACGTGATGAGGACACCCATAAGCAGCAGCGTTATTGCTCTTGCCGCGGCCTGTCAGGATCGAGAGGTTTGCCCGCACTCTCCGCATTTGAGGATTCCGCTGAAGAGCTAAGGAACGCTAGTGGATCGGTTTTGAAGTCCAGGCTTCATCCCTGGAAATTTAGCAGCCGTTGCTTTGAGGTTCGTCTGAACGCGGTCCCAGATCGGTGGTGGACACCTTGTCTGGCTGTGCGTCGGCTCCTCTACGCGATTCTGCAGTTCAAGCTCAGCCAGGTACTCGCGCACCGTTCGATTGACCTGCGCCGCTTCGGCCAACTGCTCCCTCGGGATGCGGCTCTCCTTAGAAGCGTTTGCCTCGACCAAGGTTCCATCAACCGATAGGCTTGTCTCCACGCACCAGTCTAACCGCGAGGCATTGGGCCACAACTTCCTCGAACAACTGCTCAAACACCCTCGATTCCTGAAAGCACCCGTGGCGATTCTTCGAAAATGTGGAGGGATGCGGAACTTCCTGGTCGAAGCCGAGACCAGTGAACCAGCGCCACGCAAGGAGCATGCGCAGCTCCTCGACAAGCTTGCGCTCGCTGCTGATCCCACACATGCCAATCAGCAGAATGCGCAACAACAGCTCAGGATCGATGGATGGACGACCAGTTTCGCTGTAGCTGTCCTTCAGCTGCTCCCGTACAAAGCCGAAGTCGATATGCTTATCCACCAACCGCAACAGATTATTCTCTGTAACCTGATCTTCCAGTCGGAAGTAGTAGAACAGAGATTCAGAGCGTGCGTGCTGACCCATCATGAGCGTTAGTCTTCCGACAATGGCGATCCACAACAGAATGCTCAAGCTATGCCGCTAAACTCCTCGCATTGCCATATGGATCTCATGAAAAAATTCGGACCGACTTTTTCAACACCCACGCCTGTCCTCGCCAGTTAAGAAGACTGGCCGATTACTTCCGAGAAGCCGACTTGAACGAAGCCATGGTGCGGCGGACGCTTCGCGTGTGGCGGAGCGAGCGGTTGTGGCGTTGCGGAAGGTTGTGTCGCAGAGGAGGAACTCTCTGTGAACCACTACATTCTTAGCTATAGTGGGTATTTATTGGTAGGTGCGCACTAACTCGCCCGCATTCATGTCTATCGCCACCCTCATAGAGAAGGGAGGACGGCACGGCGAACCCCTGGACTCGTTCATAGAAGGAAAACGTGCGACCGTGACATCCCTACCACTGTGATGGTTCACCAGGTTGAGGAATATTCATCATCGGGCTGAACGGTCGAATGCCTGGCCTGGAGTCGAAATGGTTAGGCGGGCAGCGAATCGCCGACTCCGAGATAAAGCTCGTCATCGCCTGGGCGAGTTGTGAATCGATCTCGTCAGCGATGGTCATCACGTCCTTCAGGACGACGCTGAAATCAATCCGCGCCAGATTCTTTTGCAGCGTATGAAAGACGCTGACTTGCAGGATCCGCGACTCTTCCACAAGCATTGCGGCGGAGTAGCCCTGTTCGCGCCGATCGAGTCCGTGCTTCACCGCAGCGGGCGACTCCAGCTCTTTGCTGCCGAACGATTCAAAAGACCTAAGGCGATGCACAAGATCGCGGAATACCTGGGGCAGGTGGCTGGTGCGCTGTTCGAACGTCATCGCAACAGACATCACAGCCTCGTCCTTCTGGGCACGCGCGTACCAGTCCTGAATGGTGCTTTTGGTAGTGCGTTCCAGTATGGTGGCAACGCTCTCAACCACGCGAGTCACCGGGGCTCCAATCGCCAGTCTCTCCTTGATCGCTGCGATCAGCGATGTTACATCCATCGGCTTCACTAGAATCTGATCAGCCTGCAGCATGATGGCACGCGATGCGGCATCCATCTCCGGAAACGCACTCAACAACATCGTGACTGCCTTTGGTTGGGCGTGACGCATTGCGCTCACGACGGTCAGGCCATCACCAGCCCCCGGCATATGGAGATCGCTGAGCAGTACGTCGTAACTGTTGGCACTGATTAGGCTCAGCGCCTCGGGCACGCTAGCGGCCGACGTGGTTTCGAAGTCGTATTGCTGCAATATTGCGCACAGCGTTGAAAGAACCAGTTCGTCATCATCGACCAGCAGAATCTTGATTCTCTTCATCGAATCTCCTCGAAGGACACTGAACGATCCATAAACCTAGAGCAGCTCAGCCCGCTACTTCTTTGTTCAATGCAACCTGCTCGTTGTTGCAGCACCTTGTCGCTCCTGTTTCTCGACGGCAAGATCGTCAGTGGAGACATTTCCTACGATGTAAGATTTCAAGTTGCCGACCCAGTCTTCTATTAAGGAGAGGGCTAAAGTATTGTGGATGGCTATCTACGCCGAGCCAGGTAGAAGAGCCCGGCGTAGACCATATCCATCCTGTTCCGATTACTTGCTACTCACGAGCAGCTTTCGCCGAAGCACTCCGGCCGCTCCCATCATTCCAATTGCAACCAATCCAAGACTTGCAGGCTCCGGAACCGGACTCGTTGTCGGTGTCGGCGTACCGGTCGAGTCTCCCGTGGCGCAACTCCCCCCAATGGTGTTCGAATCCAGTGTGACCGCACCATGCAGCGCAATCGCATTCCCGCATCCAATCGTGGCCCCGGTATCCAGTGTGACACTCTGCAACGCGAGAATGTTCCCTTCAAAGGAAGTAGTCGTTCCCAGCACAGCGGAACTGCCCACAGCCCAATACACGCTGTCATTGGTGCCTTCGTTGAGCAGGCTCACAACCGATCCGCTCGCGGTGATAAGGGAACTCCCCGTCTGAAATACGAAGCTTTTGTTGCTCTCACCATTGAAATTCAAGATAAGGTTCCCAGTCAGGAGCCCGGCCGAGCTGAAGTCATAAACACCGGGAGTGAGCGTCAGGTTTCCCACGATGGCCGACAAAGTAAGGGTTGGAGTCAATGCATGCAGGGTGTTGTATCCCGCCAAGGCATTTGTCTCAGCGGTATTTGCCAGGGTATCGCCCTTATGAGTCGATCCCCCGACTTTTCCTGGGGGAAAGCCGACCAACGAGCTTCCTGGAGAAACTCCCAGGTCGCCTGCCAGAACCGTCGCTCCAGTGTTCGTGACCGATTGAGCGCCCAGAACCGAGAATAGATCTGCGGCTCCAAGGACATTCAACTGGTCTGCTTTCATGATTGTTGCGGAAAGGGAAAGAATCCCCAAAACAATAACTACGTTCAATCTACTCACGATGAGAACCTCGTTCGTTATCGGCCCATTCGATAGGCCAGAGAAAAAGAAGCCAAAGCAGCCCGTGGACGAATATCCGAACACGGAAAAGGGGTGCACATCTGGGAGAACTCGGGGGATGCGCTGAGCGGCTTGATACCGCTCAGCGCCTCATCCAGCCCTTATGGGAAAACTGTGATGCGAAGAGATAGTACTTTTGAAGAAAGTGGAAGCGGAGTCTCAATCCTCTCGGACGTCCGCCTCCCTGTAACGATTACCGAGCGGGCTGTGTAACTGCATTCATCTGTAGAGTGACCGCAGTCTGCGCTAACAATCTGCCGTTCACGGATGCGCCCGTCTTGACCGCGATCAGTGTCTTGCCCAGCAGAACTCCCTCAAAGTGCGCGGTCGTTCCAATGGACACACTGCCGGCGGCCTGCCAGAAGATGTTCTTCGCTAGTGCGCCGC
Source organism: Acidobacteriota bacterium (assembly GCA_030775885.1). Taxonomy (GTDB): domain Bacteria; phylum Acidobacteriota; class Terriglobia; order Terriglobales; family Acidobacteriaceae; genus Edaphobacter. Next base: position 6,710 of record JALYIG010000101.1, read on the forward strand.
CTGCGAGCGTCACTCGGATACCACTGGCTTCCTTAATTTGTCCTGCGATCTGGAAGATCCAAACATCGTTCGGACCACCCGAAAGAGTGACATCGGTGGAGATCAGGACATTGCTGCTCCACTTATAGAGGCCAGGAGAGAGGGTTAGCCCACCGATCTCGCCAGCGCCCAACTCGGTAGCATCGGGTAACGACCGTCCCATTGCGTCGGCGTAGGCGAAACCCATGTCGCCAATAGCCGCGGTCAGGAACGTGGCGTTCGTCGTTCTGCAGGGAAGAGGGCCTGCAGCATCGACTGTATAAATAATCCCCGTCGGCACCTCTCCGCAAGTTAGAAGCACAGCAGCGCCGGTGATGGGACTGGACCCGACATCGCCGTTAACCGTTGATTTGTAAACGTCGGTTACTCCCGTTTTTGACAGAATAGCGAAAGTACCGGCGGTGCCGAGAGTCACGGGTGCCTGACTCGTAAATGGAACGTTCTTGGTGGTAAAACTCCAGGTCACTGGATTGGCCAATGCGGTTCCATCGGAACTCGCGGCTGTAGTGGATATCGTCGCGACATAGCCCGTGTTCGATAGGAGGTCAGGTGCTACCGGCGTAAAGGTTGCCACCGTATTCGTAACATCCATCGCGACCGTTCCGGGTACGTTATTGCCCGACGCGTCCGTAAGAGTGAAAGTAAGCTGTTGGCCAGCCTCAAGGGAATTGATAGTTGCGGGATTCATTGGCTCGCTGAAGGTTGCCGTCGGTGAAGTGGCGGTCACAATATTCTTACTGCTGTTGATTGCAGTCGGAACACTGGTTGCATCGATGCTTGGATTGGTGAAAATCACCAAAGGTACTGATTGTGCGGCTAAGCTGCTCTGGAGACCACCTGCGCAGCCGGCCAGGAGTAGTGCCATGGACCACATCCGACGATTAGTCATTACTTCCCTCATTTTTCTCTATCTAATTCAAAACAGTTGCAAAGATTCTGTCTTGATTGCAAGATAGATTCCGACGACAATCATCTCTATCCGCTCTACGCTGATACTTACGTAGGCCGTTGGCTGAAAGATTTGTCGGTGTTTGTCCTACAGGGAGACTCAAGGATCGAACGCGGTTACAGCTTACATTTGGGACGCTCTCAAATCGCCAGGCCGTTTCGAATGGCGTACTGGACGATTTCCGCACTGTTTTTAACGCCAAGCTTTATCAGGACCCGAGCGCGATAAGTGCTGATTGTTTTTGCGCTCAGGGAAAGTTCTTCCGCGATTTCCGTTACGGTCTTTCCCCAACCGATACGGGACATGACGTCATACTCACGATCAGAAAGCGTCTCATGCGGCATGCGCGTACAGTCCTTTGTTACTTCCATGTCCAGCTTTTCGGCCAGCGCGGGACTTACGTATCGCCCCCCCGCCAGTATCTTGCGAATAGCTTTCGCTAACTCCTCGGGAGCGCATTCCTTCGTCATGTAACCGCCCGCGCCCGCCTTCAGAGCACGAACTGCAAATTGGTCTTCCGGGTGAGCACTCAACATCAGAACCGGCAGCCTGGACC
>JALYIG010000102.1 GCA_030775885.1 Acidobacteriota bacterium
ATTCTGGCGTCACCGAAGGCTTTGCATCTCGGTTGAAAATATAGGCTGACTCCGTCTTCCCGGAACCCTCAAGGCGTTTCTCACCCGAGCGTCGGATCAGGTCCAACTCGATCAATGGGCTATCCAAATTGTCCTCACGCACGTCCCCCTTGGAGCTCCTGGTAGGAACGTAGGTATGAAGGAACGTGTCGAAGTGCTGCTCGACCGTTACGCTAGAGAGCTTGCGGTCCATCCGACCAGCCTCCTGAAGGAACGCGGAGACCACTTCAGTTCGGGATATCTCAGGATGCTGCCATCGATTGAACAGAAACTCCCAAGCAAACAGCGGCTCAGTCGCATTCGAGGCAATCTCCCAATGGATTAGCCAAAGAGTGCGGATATCTTCGAGATAGGGATCAAAGCCGTTCTTGTCATCCAAGATGCTCTTCCCGAACGACGTCGGCTCCACCCCATTTTTCGCCGTGGCTGCGATCCCTGCAGCTTGCACCCAAAACCCGAAGGATTTCACCATGTTGCGGCCGACGCCCAGGCGAACCATTGCATTCGGTTCGTCGGTGAAGAGTTGGGGATCGCGACTGAGTTCAAAAAAGGCTTTGGGAAGCCAAGAATAGCGAAGGGCAAAAGTCTCATGCCCCGTAAACCTATAGAGCGGCGCAGCAGATGAGGCAGTGGAGTTCTCGGCGAGCTTCGGGTCGATCTGCTTGGGCATGTTACCTATCTTCTCTGATCTTCTTAGCTTTACCATCTTCGGCCATCACAGAAGTGGGGTCAACAAGCAAATGGAGTGGAACCGTCCGCGCCATGCAACGCTAAACCTTTTTCCATGAATGGTATAGCTTGGGGGAAGTGGACGTTTAGCAATCGGTATGAGGTTGAGGAGCGAGTAATCGGGAATCCGCTGTGGGCCCAACCCTCGTTCACGCAACGCAGGCTCCGCTTGTTGCCTCACAACGATTTGCTCGTGGGCTTGCTGCCTCTATCATCGGCCAGGCGGAATGCAGTCGGAGATTGTGATTCTAACCGCTACATTGAGTATGAAACCAGCGCTACATATTCATCTACAGCGGCAGTGCGGATACACCAGATGCGCTATGCCAAATTGTTGAACTACCTTCATTTGCGGGAAAATTCACCGATCTAACGCACCTGGTCCCAAGCCGGATGGTTGGCCCCCGCCTTTCCACAGGCTCGGCAGACCTTTGCTACATCTTCAGTCTGGTCTTATAATGCTCCCTTCAGGAACCTATCAAATTGAGCGTTGTTGCGGAGGAGAGCACGTGTTACCGCAAGAATCCAACCATGGCCTGCACATGCTCATTGTGGAACCTGAGGGCACAGACCTCACGTATCAATATATGTATCGCGAGGGCGAGTCTGCGCCCCCGATGGCGCAGTTTCGGACGCCTTTTCGTAAATCAGATGTGATGGCGATCTCTGATGAGATCGACGATCTGCTGGGCGGGGCTGAGCACACAGATTCGGTCGGCACACAAGATCAACTTCATAGACTTGGCGGCAGGCTATTCGACGCACTTATCCCCGGGGCACTTCAGGACCGTCTTCGCACAACGGCCTCACAAAGGGCGTTTGCACTTTACTTGTCTTCGGATTTGATTCGCATTCCGTGGGAGCTTGCCTGGGACGGAGATGAGTGTCTTTGCGAAAAGTTCTGGGTCTCCCGCCGCATAATCGGTGGGACTGACGCTCTCGATGCGGCAGAAAGACGCATGACACGAGACCGTTCTGGCCGGGCGCTGATCATCTTTGGGGATACAGCCAGACTTCAAGCAGACACAGAGAGGGAACAGCTTGAAGCGACGCTCAGCAATCTGTATGGGCCGAACGTATGGCTCTATTCCGATCAGTCGGCTACGCATGCTCTTGAGGAGCTGAAGCGAGATTACGATATCTGCCATTTTGTGGGGCACGGAACTTTGGACGGCGACGGATCTTCCGGATGGAGATTCTCGAACGGGTCGGTCCTGAGCTGTGCCGATATAGAGGCTGTGTCCTCCCGCGCATCGTTTCCACTGCTTATATTTGCCAATTCGTGCTTCTCTGCGAAGACTTCGGACGCTCCAGCCCAGAATTACATTGGCTCGCTCTATCAAGCATTTCTGAAACGCGGAGTGCCGCACTATATTGGTTCGGTTGGCCAAATACCGGACACCCTGTCTCGCGAGTTTTCGGATCGTTTTTACCGCTCAGTTGCGCGCGGCTGTAGCATTGGCGAAGCCGTTTTTAATGCTCGCCGAACTTTACGCCAAAAGTCTGCATTCCCAGCGTGGGCATGCTACGTGCACTACGGCGATCCCACTCATAAGCTTGTCTCCCGCGAGAGACAAGCGCATTTTGCTACACCTGTGACGCTTCCAAGTGATCAGTCGCCGAGGACTGGAATGGATTCTATCCGGACCTCAGTATGCATGGGACGCGAAAGAGAGTTGGAGAAAGCTAGAAAGCAGCTAACCTTCACAGACACCCCGAGATTGGCCACGTTTCTGATTTCCGGTGAAGCTGGCACTGGCAAGACAACACTGCTTAATCACGTCTTGGATGACAGTTGGAAGTCGACAAGAGACTTGATCGTTGCAAACGCGGTTGCCAACCAGAGGCTTGGCGCTATCGACCCATACGGGGTTGCCAAGCAACTTGTCCACTCGATTCTGAGGTCTGCTGTTCCAATCCAGATCGGTGGGAAGCGAACGACAGCCGGCAGTTGGCTTCTCAAGGAGATGGCCGTTTCTTTCCCTCACCTCACAACAGTCTTTCGCCCTGATCTTGCGATCGGGAGAGTCCGTTTTGACGAGTTCTGTGAATCCCTGAATGTCAGCGCAGCTCTCACGCTTGCCACCCCTGGCGAACCACGGCATACGGATATCATCCAGCAGCTAGCCCGACTCCTTGGGAGTCTCGCTGCGGCATCCCCGCTGCTGATCGCTGTAGACAATGCGCAATGGATAGACGATTCGTCAGCAGCCCTGTTGGCCCACTTTGCGGAAATCTCAATGCGGTCTGGATGCGCTATTGTTGCAGCATACAGGTCTGAACCCCGTTACAACGCCGCTGAAACGCCCTTCAGATACCTCATGGACGAACTCCGCCGCTTAGGGAGCACCTGCGTTTCGCTCGATTTCACCACCAAGACAGCCGTGGAACGCTCCAGACGAGACGCATTTGTTGTGGAATATCTTCGCCATACTTGTCCTGGGAACACGTTTCCTCGGTGGTTTACAGACGAACTCATCGAACACACCGGAGGAAATGCTCTATTCCTAGTCGAAATCTTGCGATATCTAACAGAAAAGGGTCAGATCGCAACCGATGGAGCAAGTTGGACTCTGAGTGCCAACCCGGAGGATATCGTGTTGCCGGATTCGATCAGCACGCTGATCCAGCAGAGAATTGATGAACTTGGCGACGAGTTGAAGGAGATGCTTGCTTGCGCAAGTGTTGAAGGAGAGCATTTTACAGCTCAGGTCCTTGCGAAGGTCAGGGGCATTGACGAGGATGAGATTCTTAGCCATCTTCTCGACAGCCTTCAGAAGCGTCATCAAATCGTCGAGGAACTAGGTGAACATGAGGTCTCACCCGACACATTGCTGTCGCTATTCAATTTTCGCAACACAGTGATCCGTCAACAGGTCTACCAAGATCTGAGCGCAGCTCAGAAGCGGCGCTTACACAAGCAAGTGGGTGAGTGCCTGGAGGCAATGTATGGCGACAAACGATATGAGGTTGCTTCACAACTCTCTGCCCACTTCCGCGTGGCGCGAGAGTGGACCAAAGCGAGTGATTACTCCATTGCTGCCGCCAGGGCATCTACGGCTATGTACGCAAACCGGGAGGCAATACAACTTTACAAAACCGCACTCGACCTTTGGGAACTTGTTCCCGACCGAAAAGCTGCTTTGAAATGCACTTTGCTTTTCGAACTCGCCGAGGTATTCAAGAATGCCGGAAGCTACGAGGACGCTATCGCTGCTTACAAGCGTGCCTTGGCGATAGAGGAATGCCCGAAGATCGTGTGCGCACGCTCGTTGAACGGCATCGGAGATGTTTGTCGATCTCGCGGGGACTTTGCCGATGCGCTGGCCCGATATACGGAGTCAGAGCGTATCGGCGTCGAATTGGGAGACGCCCAGATGGTGTGCGAGGTTTGGACGGATCTGTCTGAACTCTTCGAGTGGAAGTGCCAGGAAGAACGATCCCACGGTCACGCTGACGAGGCATCTAAATATTTCGACAAATCTCATGAGATGGCCCAAAGAGTCATCACGGATGGTTTCCGTTTGGCGATGTGGGATAACGTCCGAAGGACCTATGTCGTATTGGGAAACCTATTGCTCTGCAGCGATAAGCCTGCGGATGCCGAGCAATCCTATATAAGGGCAACGTCGCTTGCCGACAAGTATGATCTCGATGAGATTTCGATCAATAATGTTGGAGAAATCCTCCGCCTTGCCGGCCGCTTCGAAGAAGCGAAGGACTGTTACACCAAATACCTCGACTGGGCTGTCCGAAGAGGAGCACTCCGGCAAGAGATTATTGCCAGAGCAAATCTTGGACTGGTGGCCCTGGGACAGCACGATTATGAAAACGCTAGGGACAGCTTCAACAAGGTCCTAGACCTCAATGCGGCTCGACGCCATGCTAGCGCCTCCCTATTTGCGTTTGCAGGAAAAGGTGTAGCCTTTGAAATGCAAGGGGCATTAGTGGCAGCCGACGAGATGTACCGGGAGGCACTCGCTGTGGGTGGCATAGACCCTACAGGCCTGAGCCAGCTTGAAGTGCGAGCGAGCCTCGGGAATGCCCTGTCTGGGTATTCGGAGCGTCAGCTAGCGGATCATCTATTGAATGGAAGCGCAACTGAAAAGGTAGCCTCCAATTCGGCGAATGTAACGACGGCTGAGGGAGGTTCATAGTTGGAAACATTCAGGTCTGCGCACCGCACCGAAGATGTGGCATTCCAAGTTGCGGCGCAGGTAGGACCCAACGTCGTGATGTGCGTGGGTGTTCGGCGAGGAGAAAGCCTGATTCCCCGGTCAGAAATGCCTCAGTTTGTTCAGAATGCCGCGCCAAATCGTCTATCGATTTTATGCAAAGCTGGCACGGAATTGCCGGAACTCCCTGTAACCATAGACGTGCTGGCGTCTCGTAGACACGGAAATGCGGAGTTGTTTGTAAACGCTCCAAACTGTGTCTCAGGTTGGAAGGTCCAACTCTTCGATTCTCACCTTGTCCCCAAGAGTACTGTGCCGATTTCCCATGGGCTAATCTCATTGGGTAAAGTTGAACCAGCACACTACGTGCTTAGCCTTCAGAGTCGAGGCGATATCCTTACATTAATCGGTCTGAATGTCCGCGCAATCACCGTTCCGGACGGGATTGAGGCAGGCTTAGAGCATGTTCGAGCTGGAAGATTCCGCAGCGCAGTCGCGATCTTCCGGTGCGCCTTTTCCCTCCATCCCAACTCTGGAGAACTTGCGGACCTGGTTCATCTCAGCTCGGCCCTCGATGCTGCCGAAACGGCGGCCCGATTCACTCAAGGTCATGACATTGACGTGGCGCGCGACGCACCGGACACCGATCGAACGGGCCCAGAGCATCTGGCCCAGATAGTCGCTAGAATTGGTGCAAAGAACTTGGTAGACGTCTTCGCAGCGATGCAGGCCGCTTTGGACCCGAACTTAGCCGGAAGAGAAGCTTCCCCGCGGCCACCGTGGCCAGTGCGCGACGACTTGGAACTCCTCACCGAGTCGATTTATCGAAAGCTGAACACACCCTTAGAGAAGATAGTTAGGGATATCAGCAAAGTCGAGGGTGAGGTTAAGATCATCTCGACAGGACTAGTCCCGAGATTCGATGACCTCTTCTGCTCACGTTTAGGCGCGAAGTGCTGGACTTGGCTTGGATCTGACATTCAAGCGCAGCTAGTCGAGGCCGAATCGCTCTACAGAATATCTGTATATAGGTGGAACGATTCGGAGCCTAACTTTTCTTCGCCACTCGCTGCTATGTGCTCCGCATTGGAACTCCTGATCCGGACTTCCATCGGAGATATCTGCGCGGAAGTACAAGACGCCCTCAAACTCCCTCACGTGAAATTACACGTAGAAGCATCGTTGAAAAGGAGCACAGATGAAACGGCTGCCAAGCCAATAACGCTCGGGAAGATCGGACCACTACTCAAGGCTAGTGGCGCTATCATTTCTAAATGGCCTAACCTCTTCCGCTCAGATAGCACAAGCACTCTATTAAAACTGTGCGACCCTAGCCTCACAAGTCCACTTTCTTGCTTTTCAGTCGAGTTGAGAAATAGAGGAAGTCACGGTCACAGAATTTCTGGAATGGACATACTGCTAGCGCGCAAGTTGCTACTTGGAGTCGATGAGTTCCGTATCCCGGAAGGCAGCGCCCGCTCGTACTTGGATCATCTGCAAAAAGGGTCCCCTCAACGTCGTCAAACTTGGCAGCAATACCCTGGAATTATTTCTCTCGTTTGGAATGCTCTTGAGACCTTGTAATTGACACACAAATCTACAAGTGCTGTCCCATCTGGTTATTGCATTATGTGGACAGGATGCTATGCTTTTTGTGCATAGCTTTCAATGTTTGAATTCCACGAACAAGACAATAAAGAGCATTTCTCCCCCGAAAGCGGCAGGGATTGGGATCGAGTACCCTCAATACAGGACCCGGATTTTTCCGTATTAGAAGAGATTGGTGGCTACTACCGAGGAGTGGTTGAAGGATCCGAAGAGCGACGATATGAAGATATTCGGCGTGCCATTAATGCCGTCTATGACTTCGCGGGACAGTCTTTCTCAAAAACATTGGTTGAGACTCGCGCCTATGGAAATAACAGTAGTTTACAGAATGGCGAAGATATCATCGGGTATCGAGTAACAATATCCTATGAGGCGATGCACAATCGCAACATTACAGATAAGTTCATTGTTGAGTTATCCATGATGTATGCCGATGTGGACCGCTATACACTGAGAACGATTGCGGATGGCGTACATAAACTCATAGTAAACGGACTCGAGACCCTACCACGATCGCAAGAGGGTATCGAGGGTTACATCCGTGACTTCATATACAACTGGAAGGTTGAGCATCTTGGACCTAACCTCAGCGGTATTGAAGGCAGTGGCGATGATGATGAACGAGTCGAATAACACAATGCAGGTGCAACGAGCTTTTGCCAGTGAAGGCTGGGAAGCATGGCCAGCCCACAGACCTAGTACGCTATCAGCGTACTAGGTAGTTATTCCGAGTCGTGGGGAGGACGGCCAATGTGTCAGGTCGAGACGCGATCATGGAACTCGCTGGCTAAATGTTGGCCGAACCCCCCAAATGAAATATCCTGACTGAAGCAGCGAATCTCAATCGCAGCTGGATCTTTAGGAAATTGGCCCGTCTCGCGCTGCTCTTGAAGCTGGATTTTCCTTTTTACTCGGTTGACACGCCTCCAATTCGGCTCAATACTTGAAGGACAGTGTCGGTCGTATAGCGGAAGGTATGGTCGGCTCCCCACGCAGCACATCGTTAGGCATGTATTTTGAGCGAATTCTACGAACCATCGTAGGAGGCTTCTGCCGTGATGTGCGCTATATGCAACAAAGCTGAAGTGGCAGCAGGACGGCGGAAGTACTGCGTCTTGTGTGGTCCGGAGGCAAGCCGCGTCTGGAAGCAACGCCAACGGCAGGCATGGCGGGAGAAGGGCCAGCGCTATTGGCGCGACAACTGGAAACACGTTTCCCCGGCCGAAAAGCGCGCATATTTCCGCAATTACATGAGGGCCTATCGCCTTCGACAACAAGAGTCAACCAGGCGTTCAGTCTCTACCATCACGTCAGCCAGGGGGATGAAATGGCGCGCATCCTTTTAGGCGGGTTTGACGGACCCACAGCCACTCAATTGGCCTCTCTGCTTCGGTCTGGCAGCCATCGTATTCAGATCTGCGGAGAGCTTCAATTGTGTGTCGACGTTGTCCGCGATCATAGAACCGCCGTCGACCTAGTGATCGTGGATGCCACTTCCAGTCCCGCCTTGATTGGAGAATGCCTTAGAGTCCTGCGATGCCAGAACGCAGGTAAGGGACCAAAGATAAGACTGCTCTGTGTAAGCCGCGCCTACCACGGCCCTCGGTTTGAGATCGATATTGAGAGAGAGGGGGCGCGTCTTGTTTATGTCCGTTGATCTCCGTCCCGTCCTCTACAAGGCGGAGGCTCTCCTCCTTGAGCAGTCGCTATTGGCGACCGCCGGCCCCCAGTTCCGCGTCTTACATAGGTTCAACATAGCGGGCACTCTGTGTCAGGCGGGAGAGGAAGTCTTCGCAGTATTCCTTCTGCATAGGGGGCAGGAAATCCTTGTTCGCCTGCCGTTGGCGCTACGCCTGCTGTTCGACTACCTCGGGCATCACCGCCACCTAGGTCAAAGTTCGTCCCAGATTGCGGCCGGAATACGGGCATCATCCTTCTATCGGAACCACGGGATGAATTCTGGTGAGCCGTCAAGGCGCCTCATTTCCCGTTCAGCGGTGAAGGAATATGTGCTGCGCATTCGTCGGGCCCTCGAGGTGGCAATTCGGGACACGGACGGTTCATTCAATTCCTGCCAGATTCTCGTCTCCGAACAGTGTGAGGGAAATGAGGTCTTGTATCGGCTCCGCGCAACGGTTCAATGGCTGCATACCGAGGAAATCCCCGCAAAGTGGTAGGCGCCGCATAGGCGGCCAGTTGAGGATCTTGATCATCTCTTGCAATCCAACTCTTTGACGGAAGCGGTTATGTATCGGATTCTGACAGAGCGAATGAATACCGAACAAGTCAAGGCCATCCTCGAGCGGCTCGGCTTTGACTATACTGTCTTCGATGCACAGGGCTCGTGGCACGGACAAACCGAGAACAGCATGGCAATTGAGTTGGATGGAATATCTTGGGATGCCGTGATGAATGTGGCCCACCTAATAAAATCCATGAATAATCAGGATGCCGTCCTGATTCAGACAATTCCCACGACCAGTTTGCTCATCTGAATTAATTTTTTAAGCGTAGTTGTTACAGCCGGATGTCCGAGCGCACAATGCCGTCTTTGCCGACAGCGCGCGTGCCTGCCCACAATTGTGGTGAAGTTCCGGAATACGCACATTTACTGCGCAGTCTGTTTTGAACCACCGCTTAAACCCCAAGGCCTTTAGTTTGGACGAGGCCAAATAACCGCCTGTCGCGTCTCTTCCGGCGCCAAGGATCACGTTCGAGATAGGCGGCGCGGACCCACCAATTTAGTGCCTCGTACCGAGCCAATCGATAGTCGGAACTCGTATTCCCCTTGCCCCGAGGGCACAGAATTCAGCTGTACTACGTCACAATCGAAGAATTGCTTGGCTAATGATCGGATAAGACGCAGAGATGCCAATGATTCTTGTTGAGCTGTAAAACAAATAGAAGCCGCGCGGGTCCGATCTGCAAGGTCCCGCAAATAAGCAGCAAAGTACTCCAGCGCAAAGGCGTGATCCGGCTTGGTTG